>CALKJA010000090.1 GCA_937995865.1 uncultured Paracoccaceae bacterium
TGCGCCCCGCCCACCGTCCCCTGATTGGGAGCGCAGTATGATTTCGGACGAGCAGATTGAAGCTTATCAGCGCGACGGGGCCGTGATGGTCAAAGGCGCGTTATCAAGCTGGGTCGAGGTGATGGCAGAAGCGGTTGCGGCCAACCTCGCAGAACCGGGGCCTTATGCGTCTGAGAACGCCGTGACGGAGGGGCGGTTCTTTGATGATTATTGCAACTGGGAAAGGTTGCCGGCGATGGAGCGTGTTGTCCGCGAAAGCCCCGCCTCAGAGCTTGCGGCGCGGGTGATGCGATCGGGTTCAGCACAGTTTTTCCATGACCACGTACTGGTCAAGGAAGGTGGGACGCCAATGGCGACACCTTGGCATCAAGATGGCCCTTATTATTTTGTTGAAGGGTCCCAAACCGTGAGCATGTGGGCCCCGCTGGATCCTGTCCGCGAGGCCTCATTGCGGCTCATTGCGGGGTCCCATCTTTGGGACAAGCCTGTGCGCCCCGTGAGTTGGGCCGACAACTCGGATTTTTATGCGGGGGAGCATGAATGGATCGAGGTGCCAGACCCCGATGGAGGCGCAGGGGATCATCGCATTTTAGAATGGGCGATGGAGCCTGGAGATGTGGTTTTGTTCAACTTTCGAACGGTGCATGGTGCGCGCGGCAATCTTGGCGGCGCGCGGAGGCGGGCTGTATCCTTGCGATGGGTTGGAGATGACGCGCGGTATGTGCAACGGTCCGGGCGAACTTCCCCACCGTTTCCGGGGCATGGAATGGTTGCAGGTCAGCGGTTGCGCGAGGATTGGTTTCCGATTTTGCATTCATCGACTTAACGCGTGGATAGGTCTGGTATGCGAGGGGCCAGCCCCTCGCGCTCCCCGGAGTGGCGGAATCATTGAAGATTAAAGAAGCGTGCCTGCTGCGAGAACGGTTGCCATGCCTGCGATCATGGTCAGAAGGATGCTGCGCGTGGTGATTGCGACTGTGACCGCAACGGCGGCCGCAATCCAATCTACCGGTGTTCCGCGCGCAAGTGCACTGGCGATCAGAGCCGTAAGAAGGCATCCCGGAAAGACATCGAGCACCCGTTGCCAAAATCGGCTTTGAAGCATCGCGGCACCTGCCACATAGCCCACAACCCGCAGGACCAAAGTTGATGCAGCAAGCAATGCGATCAGGGTCCAATGGTCAGCCGTCATTTTTGGGGTTTCCGTTGAAAACAAAGTCAGAAGACACACCTGCAAGCGCGCCAAGGATCAAGGCAGCCGCACTTGGTAGACCCAACTGGATAAGCGCGATTGTGAGCGCAAAGGAGATGCCCCAAGGGGCCAATGCAGCGCGGCCCGGCCAGAGCCCGCGCGCCATCGCAATGAACGCTGCAGTGAACGCAAAGCCAATGCCGTAATCTGCGAGGTTAGGGATTTGCGCTCCCACAATGCCGCCAGCAACCGTTGAGCATGTCCATGCGGCAACAAGACCAAGAGCTGTACCAAGGAGAAAGCGCCCGCCGATCTTGGGGTTCGTCTTGCGGGCGGATAAAACGAGCGCGAAATTCTCATCGGTTGCGCCCTGCAAAGCGATCAGGCGGGTGGGCCAAGGAAGCTCACGCAAGATCGGCACAACGGACGCGACGATGCCGATATAGCGCAAATTAAGTGCCGCACCCGCAAGAGCGGCACCGATCACCGTGCCTGTACTGAGGAACTGATCTACCGCTGCGATTTGGGATGTTCCGGCAAAAACCAAGGTGCCCATTGTGGCAATCCCAGCAGCCGAAAATCCAGCTTCTGCGGCAAGCACGCCAAACGCAAAGCCATAGGCCGCAACGCCAAGTGCCAGCGGTAAAATTGCGATCAGCCCTTGCCTCATGCGGGTTTCGCGCTTGGTGGCGACTCTCGGATCGGGAGGTGAACGATAGCTGAGAACGCACCAATGGCCACGCCGACCCACCACACCAAAGTGTAGTCGCCGTAGATGTCATACATTCGGCCACCAAGCCAAACACCAACAAAGCTGCCCAATTGATGTGAAAAGAAGACGATACCGTAAAGCGTACCCATATAGCGCAGCCCATAGATATGCGCGACAAGGCCAGATGTCAGAGGCACTGTGGCCAGCCAAAGCGATCCCATTGCCACGGAAAACAAGATCACAGAGGTTGGCGTGATTGGAAACATGATAAAGATCGCGGCGATCATTGTACGCCCCGTATAGATCCCAGCGAGCAACAGTTTTTTGGAATACCGTTTCCCAGCCCAACCGGCCAACAGAGTGCCCGCAATATTGGCCAACCCGATCAGGGAAATCGCAACCGCACCTAAGGCGGACGTAGTGGTGATGCCAACGGAATGCAGTGCGCCGCCGGGTAAAATCGGGCCGCAAAGCTCGGTGACAAACGCAGGAAAATGCGCCCCAATGAAAGCAAGCTGATAGCCGCAAGAGAAAAAGCCAAGAAAGATCAGGGTGAAGCTTGGATCCCGCGCGGCCCGGCTGAGCACTTGCCCAAAGGTCTCTTCAAGTTCTGATTTGGTGGCGATCTTTTCGGTCTTCATCATCGGCAAGCAAAGAAGAGACAGCAGAATGATTCCGGCAAAAGTGATGAACACACTTTGCCACGGCATGATCCCCAAAAGTGCTTCGGCCAAGGGTGCGCCAAAGACCTGACCGGCAGATCCTGCCGCGGTGGTGATGGCCAATGCCATAGACCGGTTTTCATTAGAAGCAGCGCGCCCGACCACCGCAAGGATGACGCCGAACCCTGTTCCGGCAATCCCGAAACCGATGAGCCAGTTATAGGTCTGGTGCGCTTCAGGCGTAACAGCTTTGGAGGACAACAATAGCCCTGCCGCATAGAAAAGCGCGCCAAGGATGATAGCCTTACGGTCTGTCAGCTTTTCCGCAAGCATCCCAAACAGTGGTTGTCCAATCCCCCAGGCGAGACTCTGGATCGCGATAGCAAAGGAGAACTCGGCACGGAGCCAGCCAAATTCCTCAGCGATCGGGATTTGAAATACACCAAAGGAGCCGCGCACGGCGAAGCCGACCATAATGATGATACAACCTGCGATAAGAACCGGCGTGATCAGAGGAGCAGACTTTTGCATTCGTAATGAGTGCGTGCAAAGCCGCTTTTCGTCAATTCATTAGCCGTGGGCACTCGCATCAGTTTTTGTGATCGCGTATGCCGGAGGGCATGACGATGATTGGCGATTATCAGCAAATGGTTGAAGCAGGCACGCTGCTGGATGATCCTGCCCAGCGGGCCGTGATGGCAGAGTTTGACCGCATCGCAGCGGGCCTTGCCGCGCCAGTGAAAAGCGGCTGGTTCGCAAAGAAGCCAGACCCGGTGCGCGGGCTGTATTTATGGGGCGGGGTTGGGCGAGGGAAATCCATGCTGATGGATATGTTCGCAGACGGGCTGAACGTCCCATCCCGGCGCGTTCATTTTCATGCTTTTATGCAAGAAATTCACGCCGCGATGCATGCCGCGCGGCAAACCGGCGTCCAAGATGCGATAGCGCCCGTCGCCCAAGCGATTGCAGCAGACGTCCGCGTGCTTGCCTTTGATGAGATGCAGATCACCGATATTACCGATGCGATGATTGTCGGGCGGCTGTTTGAGCAGTTGTTCGAGGCGGGTGTGACCGTTGTGACCACCTCAAACCGGGTGCCGGATGATTTATACAAAGACGGGCTGAACCGGCAACTCTTCCTGCCTTTTATCGATCTGCTCAAGCAGCGGATGGTGGTGCACGAGTTGGTATCGCCCACGGATTACCGGCAGGATCGGCTGGCCGGAAGCCCTGTGTATTTTACGCCCATCGGTGCGGAGGCCCGCGCGTCCGTCGCTGCGATTTGGGACGATCTGGCCGGAGGAAACACGCCGCTGACGCTTAAGGTCAAAGGCCGCGAGGTGGTTTTGCCTGCGTATCGCAACGGGGTGGCGCGCAGCTCTTTCAATCGGTTATGCGGGCAAGCTCTGGGTGCGGCCGATTATCTTGCCGTGGCCGAAGCTGTGCGTGTTTTGATCCTTGAAGAAATTCCGCAATTGGGCCGATCCAATTTCAACGAGGCAAAGCGCTTTGTGACGTTGGTAGATGCGCTCTATGAGGCGCGCGTTCGGCTGATTGCCAGCGCGGCCGCTGCGCCGGAACTGTTATATGTCGAAGGTGAAGGCACGTTTGAGTTCGAGAGGACGGCCTCACGATTGCGCGAAATGCAATCCGAAGGGTGGGGTGCCTGACACCTGCTTGGTGCGCTGGATGCGTCAAACCACCTGTTGGTGAACTTCGATGATGTTGCCCTCTGGGTCCATGAAGAACACCTGATGCCATTCCTTTGCAAAGGTCGTGCCGTAGTCGGAATATGGGATGCCCTCTGCTTCAAGCATTTCCAGAAATGCAGGCAAGTCATCTGTGCGAAATGCGATATGGCCGCGTTCAACAGGGTTGATGGCATGGTGATGTTTTGCGGAGACGTTCAAATCCCGTTCAGCAAGATGCATTTGCATCGCGCCATCAGTCGCAAAACGGATCTTGCCGGAATACCCTGCGTCTTTGGTCTCCTCGGTGCGCGGGAACTGTTCCGTTGGGATCGTGTCCAGCCCCAAAACCCGCGTGTAGAAATCGTGCAGCCCGTCCACGTCCGGCGATACAAAATTGATATGATGGAACTCAAGTTTCATCGCGGGGTCCTACCACATGAATTTGTCGGCATAGGCGGGATATTCATCATCATAAGCTTTGCCGTCAAACGCCTCATCGACTTCCTTAAGGAAATCCCCGGCGCTGGGCAGGTCGATGCTTTCATCATCGGACGTCCACAAGGCTGAGCGCATGACAGCCTTGGCGCACTGAAAATACAGCTCTGTTATGGTGACAACGATCACGGTGGCAGGGTTGCGGCCCTTTTGGTTGAAGCGCTGACAAAGAGCCTCATCCGCGGTCAAGATCGCGGTCCCGTTGACGCGAACCACATTATTGGAGCCGGGCACCATAAACATCAGGCTAACCCGCCCATCGCGCACGATATTGCGCAGACTATCGAGCCGGTTATTGCCGCGCCAATCCGGCAGAAGAAGCGTTTTTGCGTTTGCGATTTGCACAACTGGATCCGCGTCGCCGCGCGGGCTGCCGTCTGTGCCTTCGGGGCCAACGGTTGTTAGAACGCAGAATCGCGAGGCGCTGATCCAGCGGTGATAGGCCGGGGTGATTTGCGCATGTACTTTGGTCAGTGCCTTAGGATTTGTTGCTGCCGGATATTGTGCTTCTAGCGCTTCAATGCTGTTGATCGCGGTGGGCATGCATGTCTCCTTGAATAAAGGGCGACACCGGCTGAAATGGGGATCCGGTGCCGCCCATAGGGCCTTTGGGCCGCTGCTTGCCCAAAGGCGATATCTTAGATCGGCCTGTTCAGAGCCCCGAGATATCGGGAATTCGCAGGATCTGACCAATCTTAAGCGTGGCTGCATCGCCAAGGCTGCGGCGGTTGGCCTCTACAATGATTTCCGTTTTTCCTGAATCATCAAAGTAACGCAGCGCAAGCGTGGTTAGGCTGTCACCCAGACGGACCGTATGGACCGCCATTGTCGGAGCTGCAGCTAGTGCTGCGCGCAGTTTTGCGTTGCCCACAGGCGCGGGCGAAGGTGCAAGAATGGGTGCCGCTGCTGCGACGGGCGCCGCCGCGACACTTGCCGCAACATCGGGAACTTCGAGGGGCGTCGGTCGGGCTTCTAGAACCAACGCGGCGACGGCCGTATTGTCCGGTTCAACTTGAGGCAGAACACCGCCCGTCGCTGCGACGGATGCGTTTTGCATGAGCGGCAAAAGCGAAGGCCGCAACGTGCCGTCTGCGCCTTTTGACGTCGTGGTTAAAAGCTGCGGCCGGTCTTTGGCGAGGCCAGAAAAGAGTGCCGTTGGTTCTATGACTGTTGCCGCTGCGATCTGCAGAGGAGCTTCTACCTCATCGGGCTCGGCGACGGTCTGCGCCACTGGAAGCGTTTCAAGTGCCGCTGTTTCGATCGGCGGAGTCGGAACCGCGATTGCAACGGTTTCAGCACGGGTCACCTCGACCACGGCTGCCGCCGCGGGTGGCTTAGTGGGAGCGGGCTCGGTCAGTGCTGGCGCGATTTCAGCGGTGACTTTTTGGGTGCTATGGCTATCAGGCTGAAAGAAGATCAACCCAACGGTGGCGGCCAAGAAAGCACCAACGATGATCAACGGGCGATACATAGGGCCCCTCCTTCTATCCGCGCGCGATGGGAGAGGTGGCGCGCCCTAAAGGCGCCTTCAATTGCGGCAAAGGACCGGGCGGACCCCGATTTTGGCGCGTTCATCATCTCATCCCCATCATGTGTGCCATATCTGGGTAAAACCAGTTATTAGCAGGCCACACATACACTGCTACCCCACATGTAGGGGTTAGAAACGAATCAAGTCAACACAGACTGATTCGATTTCACACCAGACGATTCGTTTTTTTGCGAAGTTCAGCCGTTTGCGCGGATCACATGACCAGCAAAGTAGACGGATCCGCAGATCAGCACCCGCGCAGGCCCTTGTGAGGCGATGGTTTCGAGTGCGCTGTGCAAATCCCGACCCACTGTCGCGGCGATACCTACGTTGGTGGCGGCTTCGGCTGTCTCTTCGGCCGTGAGGGTTGCTTGTTCACCGGGGATGCTGAGCGCTGTCAAACTGCTGAGTTGTGGCGCGAGTGCTGACATATAGCCGCTCACATCCTTGGTGCGGAGCATGCCACAAATTGCATGTGTGCCACGTTTTGGGAGATCCGCAAGCGTCCGTGCAAGCATCACACCTGCCGCCGGGTTGTGCCCGCCATCCAACCATAACTCTAATTGCGGGTAAGCACGCGCCAACGCACCCTCGTTCAGCCGCTGCATGCGGGCGGGCCAGCTGACGTCGGTCATTGCAGCTTCTGGATGACCTGCACCTAGGTGGCGCATCACGGCAATCGCCTGACCTGCGTTGGTGATCTGATGAGGACCACGCAAAGCGGGCAGTGGAAGGTCCAGCAACCCGGTCTCGTCTTGATAGATCAAGCGATCCCGTTCCACGCTCACGTGCCAGTGTTGCCCATGCACCAAAAGCGGCGCGCCAATGCGGGCAGCTTTCGCTTCGATTTCGTCCAGCGCTTCGTCATGCTGGGGACCAACGACGCATGTCACACCGCGCTTCATGATCCCGGCTTTTTCTCCGGCGATCTTGCCCAAAGTATCGCCAAGAAAGCTCTCGTGGTCCATGTCGACCGGGGTAATTACGCAAGCGGCGGGGGCGGCAAAGACGTTGGTTGCATCCAATCGGCCACCCAGCCCAACTTCCATCAGAGTGTAATCAGCAGGAACGCGTGAAAACGCAAGAAGGCCAGCGATGGTCGTGATCTCAAAATATGTGATCGGGACGCCACCATTGGCGGCATAACATTCATCCAAAACGTCCGTCAGGTGGGCTTCGGTGATGAGCTCACCAGCCAGCCGGATCCGTTCATGAAATCGCGCAAGATGCGGGGAGGTATAGGCGTGAACACGCAACCCATCCCCTTCGAGCCCGGCCCGTAGCATCGCCTGAGTTGAACCTTTGCCGTTGGTTCCAGCGATATGGATCACTGGCGGCAGGCTGTCTTGTGGGTTGCCCAGTTTGGCGAGCAGATCCCAAACACGATCCAAGGTCAGGTCGATGATTTTAGGGTGGAGCGCCATCATCCTATGAAGGATGGCATCCGATCCTCCGCTCACTTTGCGTTGTCCTCGGGGACGTCAAGCTGCGCTTCAGGTCCTGCCTCAATTTCTGGGTCTTCCAGATCTGGCGCCGGAAGATCGCCTTTGACGGCAGGCGTGTTCTTCATGAGCATCCGTACAATCTGCACCAACTCATCGCGCATTTCGGTGCGCGAGGTCACGCGGTCCAGCATGCCGTGATCCAAAAGGTACTCAGCGCGCTGGAACCCTTCGGGTAGTGTCTCACGAATGGTTTGTTCAATCACGCGCGGTCCTGCAAAGCAGATCAGCGCGTTGGGCTCTGCAATGTGCACATCACCCAACATCGCATAAGAGGCTGTCACACCACCGGTTGTGGGGTGTGTGAGCACAACAATGTAAGGCAAATTCGCTTCCTTGAGCATTTGCACCGCAACCGTAGTGCGCGGCATCTGCATAAGGGACAAGATCCCCTCCTGCATGCGTGCACCACCTGCGGCGGAAAACAGGATCAGTGGACGTTTTAGATGTACTGCGCGCTCGGCCGCGGCGATGATGGCGTTGCCCACATACATCCCCATAGATCCGGCCATGAAGCTGAAATCCTGAGCGGCGGCCACGATTGGCGTGCGGCCCATCTCGCCTTCAACGACAAGCATCGCTTCTTTCTCAGCCGTTGCCTTTTGCGCGGCCTTCAGGCGGTCGGGGTATTTCTTTTGATCGCGGAAATTTAGCGGGTCAAAGGTTGGCTCTGGCACCTCAACCTCAGTAAAAATGCCGCCGTCGAACAAGGCTGTGAATCGCGCACGCGGCGTGATCGCCATGTGGTGGTTGCAGCTTGTGCAGACATTAAGATTTTCTGACAACTCCCGGTGAAACAGCATCGTTCCGCAGTTGTCACATTTGGTCCACAGATTTTCGGGCACTTCCCTGCGTGAGAAAAGCGAATTGATCGTTGGACGGACGTAGTTGGAGATCCAGTTCATGCGGCGGCCTTTTAGTTGACGCCTTTGAGATACTGCCCGCACGCATGAAACGCAATCAGCGGCGTATTGCGTTTCGCGCAGCGAGCCAAAGTAGCCATATCAGAAAAATCTCAAACCCGGTGCCCCAAATGATTTCGCTAAGATCCCGGCCCGCACTTTCGAGTGCGCTGCTTTCGGGCAAAAGGAACAGTGCCCCGGCCGACCAGCTGCCACCTTTGTCTGCCACAAAGCAAACAGCAAAGATATTGTTTGCCAGATGCAGCCCCCACGCCGCACCGATGGAACCCGTTCGCGCGGTCAAATCGGCGCATGCGATACCAAGCACCGTCGCCCAAAGCACATAGGCCCACATTTCGGCCCCGGGTTGTGACAGGTCAAGATGCGCAAGGCCAAACCACAGGCTTGGAAAGACAAGCCAAACGATTGGATGTGGGAAAAGTGCCGCCGTTTGCTGTTGTAGATACCCCCGATAAAGCAGCTCTTCGGCGCCAGTCTGCACCATCAACCCAAAGAGCAATACGGGGAGAAAAGCGAGCCACCCCGCCAATGGCCGCATCTCTGTCTGGGGTTCGGTTCCACCACTTAGCAGCAGATGAATGATCGCGATCAACAAGACGCAGGCAAATGTTGTGCGCAGCATGTCAGGGCCAACGCGCCAAAGGGCGCCAAACAGGGTAAGCCAATGGCGATCATGCAGCCTGCGTGCCACAGATGCCGTGATCGCGACCAACAGGACAAAGAACAGCAAGCCAAGCATTAGGCCAGGTCGGGTGTCTCCAAGTGCCAAACTTGGGGCCATCACACCAAAGACGGCGCCCGCAGCAAGAAGCCAGAGAAAATCAATACCAAAGGCCGCTCCCAGCAGCCGAAGCGGTGGACCGCTATTGTGTGCAGGGGCTACAAAACGGCTGTGCGGTTTGTACGGGTCGCGATTTTGGTCAACCATAGCGGCGACGCCATATCAGCCAAAGCACGATCATCGCTGCGCCGTCTAATGCAAAATACGGCAGCACCGCAGGTGCAGACGTGGCGAGACCAATCGTGCCAAGGCTGAGCCCGGAAAGCGGTCCCGCCAATGAGATGAGAAGCATCGCCTGCACGTTATTTACAAAATGCATGCCCCACGCGGCACCCAGATTGCCTGACCGGGCGGTGATATCCGCAGCGATCGCACCAAAGAGCACGGTAACCGCAAGAACGGCCCAGACATTAGCGCCTTGCGAAGCGGGGTCCATATGCAACGTGCCAAAGATCAACGCAGGCAGCAGCATCCAGACCGCCCGCGCCGCCACGCCGAACCGTGCGCCAAGCTGTTGCATAAAGTAGGCTCGAAACAGCATTTCTTCAGCCCCGGTTTGAAGCAGGATCAGCGGCAAGGCGAGCGGCAAGAAAATAAGCCACGTGCCAATCTTCATGTCCCAACTTACCGGAGCTGTCAGGGCAACCACACTGGCGCCGATGATGGCCAGGATGGCTGCAAGCCCAGCCATTCGGCCAAAATCACGCCACATAAGACGCGCTGGGCCGAACAGCGTGCCAACACTACGTTTGTGCAAAAGCCGCGTCACAAGGGCAACAGCCCCCGCCATCGCGATGAAATGGAAAAGCAGCAACAAAAGCCCCGCGGGCGTGCGGCCTTCTGAAATATCGGCAATGGTCACCAACCCAGCTTTGCCAAGAACGATGCCGCCAAATGTGACCACAGCGATCGCTCCGCCGGTGTAAAGCGCGAATATCAAAACAAGGCCCAGAAGCGTCCGCCAGATTTCAGCGGCCTCGCGCGCTGGCGCGATATATGGGGGCAAGGCAGGGTAGGTCATCCGTCCAGAGGTAGAGCCGTGTCTATGTGTGTGCAATGGCTTCGCATGGGTTTTGCGCCCTTGGTGGCGCGGCAAGCCTTGCCACCCCATGCGCACCCGCTTATTCCCGAAGCCATACACACGTGCCGCCACCGGCCCGTGCCAGATCGGGAGGCCTACCTAAATGCTGAAAAAAGAATTCGACAAAACCAATCTGCCCAGCCGTCATGTGACCGAAGGACCATCGCGCGCGCCGCATAGATCCTATCTTTATGCGATGGGTCTGAGTGATGTTGAGATTCATCAGCCTTTGATTGGTGTGGCGACTTGCTGGAATGAAGCGGCTCCTTGCAACATCGCTTTGAACCGTCAGGCACAGGCTGTGAAGTTGGGCGTGAAATCTGCATCCGGTACGCCACGGGAATTTACAACGATCACCGTGACAGATGGCATCGCCATGGGCCACGAAGGCATGCGATCCTCATTGGCCAGCCGCGAGGCGATTGCTGATACCGTTGAGCTGACGATGCGTGGCCATTGTTATGATGCGATTGTGGGGCTTGCGGGCTGTGACAAATCCCTTCCGGGTATGATGATGGCGATGGTGCGGTTGAACGTGCCGTCTGTCTTTATCTATGGCGGGTCGATTCTGCCGGGCCGTTTGAATGGCCAAGATGTGACAGTGCAGGATGTGTTCGAAGCCGTGGGTCAGCATCAGGCGGGTAATTATTCGGACGCAGAGCTGGACGTGCTAGAGCGCGTGGCTTGCCCAACAATGGGTGCATGTGGCGGGCAGTTTACGGCAAACACGATGGCCTGTGTGTCCGAAGCGATCGGTCTTGCGCTGCCTAACTCTGCGGGTGCGCCTGCGGCGTATGAAAGCCGCGACCAGTATTCCATCGCCTCGGGTGAGGCGGTGATGAACCTGCTCGAGAAGAACATCCGCGCGCGCGACGTCGTCACGCGCGAGTCATTGGAAAACGCGGCGCGGGTTGTGGCCTGCACCGGCGGGTCAACCAATGCGGGTCTGCACCTTCCTGCGATTGCCCATGAGGCTGGGATTGAATTTTATCTTGATGACGTGTGTCAGATTTTCAAAGACACACCGTATTTCGTCGATCTCAAACCCGGCGGCACCTACGTGTCCAAAGACATGTATGAAGTTGGCGGGGTGCCAGTGGTGATGAAAGAACTGCGCAAGCAAGGTTTGGTCCACGAAGATTGCATGACCGCAACCGGCCGCACCATCGGCGAAGAGCTGGATCTTGTTGAGCGTGAGGCCGATGGCAAAGTTATCTATCCAATTGACGCGCCGATCACCAAAACGGGCGGCGTTGTGGGCCTTAAAGGCAACCTTGCCCCTGAAGGTGCGATTGTGAAGGTCGCGGGCATGACAGAAGAAGAGCAAGTCTTCTCTGGGCCGGCGCGCGTATTTGAATGCGAAGAAGATGCGTTCGAGGCCGTCAAAGAGCGCGCGTATGAAGCGGGCGAGATCCTTGTCATCCGTAACGAAGGCCCGTCCGGCGGGCCGGGGATGCGCGAAATGCTAGCCACAACTGCCGCGATCAGCGGGCAAGGGATGGGCAAAAAAGTAGCACTTATCACCGATGGCCGCTTCTCCGGAGCCACGCGCGGCTTTTGCGTTGGCCATGTTGGGCCAGAAGCTGCACATGGTGGTCCGATCGCGTTGATCAATAATGGTGATGAAATCACAATCAACGCGGTTACAGGTGAGATTTCGGTTGCGCTTAGCGACGCGGAATTGGAAGAGCGTAAAAAAACATGGACCGGTCCGCGTGACACGATCTATGCGTCTGGGGGTTTGTGGAAGTATGCGCAGTTGGTTGGCGAAACCTACAAGGGAGCGGTCACGCATCCCGGTGGCAGTAAAGAAAAGCACGTTTACGCGGATCTCTAGCCGCAATGTGCTGAAACGGGCAGGGCTTGTTACTCTTATTTCCATAGGTGTAGCGGCCTGCGACGGTTCGCCTGTTCTGTCTTTTGCGCCCTTTGACGTTGAGCGTCGAGGGGCCATAGCAACACAAGAGATCCGGTTGCAGGACGGGATGCGTGTGCGTGCCCCAGGCGGAAAGTGCATCGATACCAGCAGGACCCGTCAGACTGCCGGGCATGCGACAGTGGTCATGGCGAATTGTTCGAACCTTGGCGCGCGCGCGGATGTTGGCGCGCGCGATCCCGGCCTTGTTCTTGTGACAGTGACGCCGGTTCAACATGGCGATCTGGATACATTGGCCGCACGGCTACGGGCGCAACCTGCCCTCTTGTCCCGCTCTGGGCAATCGGCGGATGTGAAGCTGGTGAGCATCAAAACCAGCAGTGCCGCACTATATGCGAATCTGATAGATGTCAGTGGCGGCGGGCCCGTTGGGGTCAGCGCACGCCACTGGAAAGCGGCGTTAGACGTGGCTGGGCGAGGCGTCACAATCTCAGTTTTTGGCAAGGATAATGGCCCGCTAACGGGCGGCGATGGCGAAGATCTTGCACGTGACGCGGCACAGGCGCTGCTTGAGAGCAACGCCGCTACCGGGCTGCCTGTGCAACAAACTTTCGAAGAAACGGAAGTGACCATTGATCAAACGGGCGAAAGCACCGAAAATACAGCAAGGTCGTTGTTTGGCCGGGTGTTCGGTGCTCGCGAGTAAAAGCAAGACCGATGCCCGGAAGCGACTAAAGGAAGGCAACGAATCGGTAACGTGGCGGCTGTAGTAAAATACCACGTAGGACAAAACCATCAGACGCAGGACAGGCACACGTGATATCGCAATTTATCCACAAGCGCATGCTCAAGCGGTGGGCCCGAACAGCGCGGCAAGCCAATGATGCGCAGCTTAAGGACCTGAACAAAGATGCGGTCCAAGCGCGCGAATTGCGACAGCACTTGAATGATGTGATCTTTCAGGCCGAGGACCGTCTGGCGCTTCCGGCGATTGGGTCGAATACTTTCTTAAAGCCGAAAATGTCAGATTGGGCGTGGCGCCCTGAATTGTGGAAAGGGCCGCTACCCAATGTGGGGCTGGTTGCTGTTGAAACGCGGACGCGGATCGGAACCCAAGCAACTGTGTTTCATGACTGCCGAGTTTCGGAGCTGACTTTCCGCCAGCTGCGCAATTCGCGTGAGCAAGACCTCGCACCTTTTGGCGTTCGGATGGATGTATTCCAATTTGATGGCTCTTTCCTGTCGCTTGCGATCAATCTACCGCCAGAATCTGTTGAGGGTCTGAACAAGCGGCATCTGATTCGGATGAACATGATCGTCGAAACAGAAAAGCCGCTCGAGATCTTCGCGCGGCTGAATTTGGATCACGGCCCAAATTCTGAACAGGTCGTGTGCGAGCTTCCGCTTGGTCAGGATGATGTTTGGGTGGAATTTGATTTGTCCAACACAGACATTAACGAAAAGCGGATGGAACGGATGTGGGTCGATCTGATCTTTGAAAACCCAGAAATGAATCAGGTCGTGATACGTGACATGACCTTTGCGCGTTCGCCGCGCGCAGAGCTGTGAGGCCAAAATGAGCAACCCAGAAATGACCTTGACGAAAACCCGCTTGCGCGAAGGCGTTTGGGAAGGCTTGCTATGCTGTGAAGGCGAAGACGCGCCCAAACTGACGGTTACACATCTTGAGGTAGCGCTGGAAAATGTCACTGTCGAAGCCGCAGGTGAGGGGAAATGGCAGCTTTGTGTGCCGGTGCCCGCGACTGCGCTATCGGATGGCGTTCAGACCTTTCTCATTCAAGATGAAGCAACCGGCGAAACACTTGATAGCTTTGCTATCTCGGCTGGCTCACCGCTGTCCGAAGACTTGCGCTGCGAAGTTGCACTGCTGCGTGCCGAATTGGACATGCTGAAACGCGCTTTTCGCCGCCATTGTGTTGAAACCGAGGCTTGATCCTATCGGTTTCATGCATCACTGCGCACGCCGGACTCCGAAAATTTACTATAAATCATATGGTTAACGGCTTCTTTCCGAAATAAGGCAGGGGCCTGTTCAATTTGTTGCCGAAACAAGAACAGACGCTGCAAAAAGCGTGATATTGTCCGAAGCCTGCCCAGAATGCGCCCCAACTCCCCTTCATAACGATCCTTGAGACGAGTATTGAAGAGGTTGAGATTATGGATCGCCTGACAGAGATGGAGGCCTTTGCCACGGTGGTGGATCAAGGTGGCTTCACCGATGCTGCAAGGAAGATGGGGATTTCAAAATCTGCCGTTTCAAAGCACGTATCTTCGCTAGAGGCGCGCCTTGGGGCTCGTCTTCTTAACCGTACCACACGCCGTGTTTCACCAACTGAGATCGGTCTTGCCTATTATGACCGGGCCCGTCGGGTGCTGAATGACGCGGGAGAAGCGGATGCGCTTGTCACCTCGATGCAATCTGCACCCTCTGGTTTGTTGCGGATCAGTGTTGCTACGGATTTTGGGGTCAACCATCTCTCACCGGTCTTGGGTGAGTTCTTGAGCGATTTCCCCGACATCACTGTGAACATGGTGCTCAACAACCGCTATGTAGAGTTGATCTCCGAAGGCTTCGATATGGCGATCCGTATCGGTGAGCTAGAGGACAGTTCTTTACGTGCACGCAAGCTGACTGAGACAACCAAACGCATGATTGCTTCGCCGTCCTATTTTGAGGAATTTGGACGGCCGCAGAAGATTGACGATCTGAATGAGCACAAGCTGTTGCACTACTCTAACGCATCCAATGGGTCCGTTTGGAAACTGACAGCACCCTCTGGTGAAAAGCGCCAGGTGCGAACAGCAGGGTGGCTCACCGTCAATGATGGGCAATCCTTGCTCAATGCCGCAATCAGCGGCTTGGGCATCGCCTATCTTCCAGAGTTTCTCTACGCCGAAGCAATGGCAGAAGGGCTGATCGAAGACGCGATCCCGGATTTACCTGAAGAAACGCAGGGCATTTACGCGGTCTATCCACCGGGCCGCTTCACGCAGCCCAAGGTACGCGCGTTCATCGATTTTCTTGTCCACTCTTTTGCGTCTAAGGGCCCTGAGGCTTGGTGAGATAAACAGAACACTCTTAGGGTCGCTTTTTTCCGCGGGCTTAAAGCCTTGAGATATGTCCCAGACCCTACTCTGTTGTCGTTAAAACAGCTTCGACGCGCCTATTCGCTTCACGGCCCGCTTTGGTTAGATTCGTTGTGCGGGGCGCAAGATAGCCCATCCCCTCAGCGGAGACCTGAGTGGCCGGAACACCATAGTGTTCGATAAGTTTGCTACGTGCAGCGGCGGCCCGTTGCTGCGAGATGTCCAGATTGATTTCCAGTGAGCCTGACGCATCCGTATGGCCCACAAGCGCCACTTGGCGGGATGGGTTGGCCAAAAGGTACGCAGCCAGTGCAGTGAGCGACGCGTAGCGATCATCGGGCAAATTTGACGTGCCGCTTGAAAAGACCAAGTCTTCGAGGACTGCACGGCCCTGATTTTCCAAGGCGGTTCCGATTTCCCCGGTTGCAGCGCGTGGCGGCGGAGCTGTGGTTGTGACCTCTACGCGTTCTCCGGCCGGCAAAACCTGCGTGACCTGAAGGTATCCTGTGGTTTGGCCTCGGCTTGAAATCGCGCTCACATAACGGGTTCCATCTGCTGATATGGCCGACAGAAATTGAAAGTCCCCCAGATCAACGAACATTTCTGGCGGCGGAATCAATTCCAACCCAAAGCGAAAGTCAAAACCCCCACAGGCGCGGGTCTTGCAGGCGAAAAGGACGCGATAGCCTTGGTCTTTCAGTTGCTCTTCGATCGGCGCAATAAGATCGGTAGTTGTGGGCGGTGGCACATCCTCGCTTGGTCGGCGCAAAGCATAGCTGCGCATCGTAATGGTGCCCCGCGCCAAGACCGTGGGCGTAAAATTGTTCTCTGTCGGGCCTGTCGGGATTGCACGGGTGCCGCTTTGCTCCACCAACTCGGCAGTCAATGATGAGCCCGAGGGGACTTCAAGCGTCAGCGCCCAAAGTGGTCCGGGCGCAAACACAAAGAGGGAGAGGGCGACAGCGCGGATCATCGATTGCGCGCGTGATACTCAGGGTTCGGTTGCATGTCTGTGGCAGAGGCCACGCGGTTCGTCATGTTAAAGAAGCCAGTTACATTTGCGATGTCCCAGATATCCCGGTCGCTCCACCCTACGGCCCGGAGCGCTTCACGATCTGGCTCTTCGATCTTTGCCGAGTTTTCTGTCATGAGAACCGCGAAATCCAGCATGGCTCGCTGTTTGGTGGTTACATCTGCAACCCTGTAATTCATGGCAAGATGCTCGCCCAATACCGGATCGCTTGACAGCTCCCGCACGGCCTGCCCATGCGCGGTCAAGCAATACACACAGTGGTTATGGGCAGAGACAACAACCGCGATCATCTCGCGTTCCAGTTTGCTCACACTCGATGGAGCCAACATCAGATCATTGTAGAGCGTTGTGAATGCGTTCAGCTTGTCGATATCAAAGGCGTAGGATTTCAGCACATTTGGCACAAGGCCAAGCTTGTCCTGACAAATATCAAAGTACTTTTGGGTTGCTTCCGGCAGAGGCTCGACCATTGGCAAATCAAGTGCGGTTACCTTTTCAGTCATCTCTCACTCCGTGCTGCGGTAGTGATAGGTTCCCACAGCACGCATCCCAAGGGAAGCATAGAGCGCATGTGCGCCGTGATTATCGCGCCCGACCAAAAGCGCAATCTCTTCGCAGCCTTGTGACTGCGCCCAAATGGCTGCTTCCCGCATCATATGTGTCGCCAATCCTTTGCGCCTGTGTTCTGGCGCGATCGCCAGAGAATGCACCATCGCGATTCCGTCATATGCGCCGACATACACGCAGCCCGCAGCCCGATCGTCGACGCGCCCCATGATGGTCGTCTTGGCGCAGGTGGCGCGGCGCATGACGGCGATGCGTTCCTTGGGGATGTCGTTTTCAGCCCAAAGATCGATCATGATGGCCAGCGGCTCCCAGACCGCAAAAGTAGAGACCCGGGGCGGGCGCTCTGACGCGACTGCGGCTGTTGGGCCAATAAAATAAACCGAGTGATCGTGATCTTGCCAATTCTCACTCTTTAAAAGTGCAAGAAGATCGGGCTGGTCGCTGCGCACGGCAACCATCGGGCGCTGACCCCAGGCCCGCATTGTGGTGGCTGCGGTTTTCAGGTCCTCAGCTGTAACAGCGCGTAATGGGGTTCCAGCTGACGCGCGTCGGCCGCCGTTTAACCCGCGCCGACACAAAAAGCCTGCGCTCTCCCGCTCTTCTGCACCGGGCCATGTTTCGGAGACCACGGCCGCGATCCGGGCCAGATCCGCAACTGGCTTAGCCATTGGGAAATAGCGCCCTAAGTGCGTTGGATGCAGTGCTCAAAACCGTTTGATCAGTGCCGCGCAAAACCACGTTGGAGCCATAGCGCCCATCCTGTTGAAACGGATAGGAGCCAATGGACAGCTCTGGGAAACGCTCGGCCAACTCACTCAAAGGCCCTGCTATATCGCCCTCGCCACGGTCAATGCGGACCGTGGAAGAAATAAGCGGAGCGCCTCCGGTGAGTGTCGGCAAAACCGAGGCTACCATGGCTTGAAACACCGATGGGACACCGGCCATCACATGCACGTTTTTCAATGTGAAGCCGGGGGCAATGGACACTGGATTGTCGATCAGAGTTGCGCCATCGGGAATGCGCGCCATGCGTAGGCGCGCTACGTTAAGCTCTCGTCCAGTGCTAGCGTAATGATCCGCCAAAAGCTGCCGCGCGTCTTCGCGGATATCGATCGGTGTGCCGAATGCCTGGGCGATGCAATCTGCGGTGATGTCGTCATGTGTGGGGCCGATGCCGCCACTTGTGAAAACGTGGTCGAACGCGCTTCGAAGCGCGTTAAGCGCAGCGATGATAGCGTGTGCATCATCCGAGACGACTCGCACCTCCTGGAGGTCCACACCTTTTTCGGTGAGTTGCCCGGCCAGAAAATGCATATTCGCATCGCGCGTCCGCCCAGAGAGGATTTCATCCCCGATCACAAGCATCGCGGCGGTTGGGTTTGGCATTTTGCTCTCCTGTGGTCCAAGGATTTTCGAAAATCCTTGACGCTCAATGGCATGTGGTTTGCCAAGGGTATAAGCTTGCTACATGCACTTTCAAACCCCGCTTCTCAGAGGACGCCTTATTCGCCGGTACAACCGATTTATCGCTGATGTCGCGCTGGACAATGGTGAGGAGGTCACAGCTCATTGCCCCAATCCAGGTGCCATGACGGGCCTCAAGGCCGCTGGCATGCGTGTTTGGCTTGAACCTAATGACGATCCCAAGAAAAAGCTAAGCTTTGGCTGGCGGATCGCACAGACCCCAGCAGGCGATATGGTGGGCATCGACACATCTGTGCCCAATCGCATTGCGCGCGAGGCGATTGAAGCACGCGCGATCCCAGAGCTGGCCGCCTATGGTAACGTTCGGCCCGAGGTTAAATATGGCACCCGCTCTCGCGTTGATTTCCTTTTGAGCGAAAAAGATCTGCCGGATGCTTATGTGGAAATCAAAAACGTTCATTTGCTGCGCACTGGATCGCTCGCTGAGTTTCCCGATAGTGTCACGACCCGCGGCGCCAAGCATTTGCGAGAGCTGGCGCAGATGTGTGTGGAGGGCCACCGAGCTGTTATGCTTTACATTGTGCAGCACGAAGGATGCGATGCCTTTGCGCTGGCCGAAGATATCGATCCGGCCTATGCTGGAGCGTATCGCGCGGCGCGTGACGCAGGAGTTGAAACGCTGTGTTTCCGCTGCGATATCTCGCCGGAAGAGATCAGCTTGGCCAATGCGCTGCCAGTTCGGATTCCCTAGGCTTCAACCTCTGGCGATCCGAGCCTAAAGCCCCTATATTTGCCGCATCAACTAAGGATCACGGATATGGACACCGCGCGCGGAAGGCTGACGAGAGACGGCATACGACTTTATGAGCCCGGCGACTTTGCAGGCATGGCAAAGGCGGGGCAGGTGGCCGCACAAATCCTTGATGAGATCATCCCACTGATCGTGCCTGGCCAAACAACAGGCGAGATTGACCGCGTGATCACCGCCCGGATCGATGAGCTGGGCGTAAAATCCGCGACCATCGGTTACAAAGGCTACAAACACGCCAGCTGTATCAGCGTAAATCATGTGGTCTGCCACGGTATTCCGGGGCCAAAGACGCTCAAGGATGGGGACATCGTGAATATCGATGTGACCGTGATTGTTGATGGTTGGTTCGGGGACACGTCGCGCATGTATGTGGCGGGAAAACTTCCCCGCAAGGCAGAGCGGTTGATCCAAATCACTCATGATGCACTGTTCAAAGGGATCGAGGCGGTGAAGCCCGGTAATACCTTTGGAGATATCGGCCACGCGATCCAAAGCTACGTAGAGAGCAATCGAATGTCAGTTGTTCGCGATTTCTGTGGGCATGGGCTGGGCCGCGTGTTTCACGCGCCTCCAAACGTTCTGCACTACGGCCGTGCAGGCACGGGGCCGAAGCTGGAACAAGGTATGCTCTTTACCATTGAACCAATGGTGAATTTGGGCCGACCGGAAACCAAAGTGCTGGCTGATGATTGGACCGCTGTAACGCGCGATAAATCACTTTCTGCGCAATTTGAGCATTCTGTGGGTGTAACAGCGGATGGGTTTGAAATCTTTACACTGTCTCCAGCAGACAAGTTTCACCCAACATTCTCAACATGATCCGTGCGCTGGCCGCGACGCTGGCTTTGATCGGCAGCGTGGTTTCGGCGTCGGACATCCAAAGCGATCTTGAGGATCTGGTCGCGCAGCACAGGCTGGATGCTGTATCTCTCACCGTTTTACGCCCTGACGGAAGCATTCTTGCGGATTTAGCCGTTGGTAAATCAACACAAGATCCATCCCCGCTCCTTTCGATCTCCAAAACGCTGGCTGGGGCCTGCACGATGCATGCGTCGCGCAGCGGCTTGGTATCGCTGGACGATACCGTTGCGGCCCACCTTGATTGGGATGGCACCGCGGGGGACGCCACCGTTGCAGAGCTTTTGACCCACACAAGCGGTTACCATCCGGACCGTACGCAACGCGATGTGCTGGGTCTGGCGCTTACCCGCCCTGCGCGGGTTGCTGCACTATTGGAGAAACGCAGCAAAACCGAGCGTGGCGAGAAAGGTTATGCCTATAGCAACGAAAACTATCTGGTGCTTGAGGCGGTGCTCAGCTCAGCACTTGGCGTGCCTGCTTTAACGTGGTGCCTGAACAATGTGCCGGCCCTTGTGGCGATGAAATCCCTACGTCCCTCTCCTGCCTATCATGCGTTGGGTCTTGCCGGCGGGCTGGCCGCGAATACCCGCGATCTGGCGCGTTTCATGTTTGAGCTGGAACAAGGTGACGACTGGCCCGGTGCCGAAGTGCGCGAAAGTATCATCTATGGGCCGGGTATATTGCGTGTTGCCGGCGGCCCGGCCGAAAGGCTGAGCCACCAAGGTGCGCTGTGCGTGATCCCGCGCCGCGGCAACAGTGCGATTGCGACGCGGGATGCGTTGGGGTGGTCGGTGGCGTTTACCTATAACCACTGCCCAAACAGGGATGTGGAGGCGAGCCTGCAAAAGCTGCTGCTCGCCGCTATCGCCGCAGATTAAACTGCGCCGGTGTATTCACCGCGCGCCGGATAGTTCTTGCTAATAGCAAAATCGAGAGCGCCCAAAAGTTCGCTGAAATGTGGCCGAACAAAAGGCATTGTCTGAACGGAACCATAGTAAAGGTGCTGTTCGGGCGTTACCATGAAAAGGCCCGGCTCGTGAAACAGGTCAGGCTCTTCAATCCCGATGGATGTCATGCCGCGACCCGTTGAGATATAGAGACCCCACTCTTTGGCCTTGCTCAGAGAAACGTCATAGCCAAACCGCATGTGCTTTGCGTCAATCTTTTTCGCCATTTCGCGCGTCCGCTCTTCGCCGTCTGAAGACACCGCGATGCAGGAGACACCGCGCTCCGCAAAGGCTTCAACTCGCTTTTCAAGCTCGGTCAGGTAGCTGGCACAAATTGGGCAGTGCAAGCCACGGTAGAAACAGATGACTGTCCCGCGTTCGGTGGCTTCCGTGGCAAGGCTGAACGCGCCTTGGTCCAACGTTGGCAAATCAAGATCAGGTGTTTTTTGGCGGGGTATAAGCATAGCTGGGAGTATCCTTCCAAGAGCTTTGAGTGATCTCCTTTGCGTTAAGGTTAAGCGGCGGCGGCGCAAGGCAGTTCAACGCCAAGTGCCGTAATCGTGAGGAAAAGGCTGCTTGGGAATTGCGACAAAACATTCCCCGGCTCACCGGGAAACGGGACCAAAATCATATTATTATGCAGAATTATGGGGCTTCAAACACGATAACCAACTTGCGCATGGGATGATCGCGGCTTACCTCAGCTGTGTCCCACCAAGGGGGCATATTCAGACGAAAAGGAGCGCGCCATGATGTCGATGCTCAAATTCCCGCTCACACTTTCCATGAAATCCGCTGGTTTGGCAGCCATTCTGGCCGCCGCTGCGACAAGCGCTTTGGCGCAAGACGTCACACTGCGTTTTCAGCATTTCGTTTCGCCACTCTCTGCGAATCCTAAGCATTTCATGCAGCCTTGGGCCGATAAGGTAGAGGCTGACTCTAACGGCCGGATCAAGGTTGAGCTTTATCCTGCGATGCAACTTGGTGGTAAGGCCCCCGGCCAATATGATCTGATCCGCGATGGCGCGGTTGACGGTGGCTGGGTGATCCCCGGATACCAACCCGGCCGCTTCCCTGAAGCGGAGGCGCTTGAGCTGCCGTTCATGACCACCAAAACTGGCGAAGAAGCCTCTAAGGCGGCATGGATTTTCACACAAAAGCACTTGATGGATGATTTCCAGGATGTGCACGTCATCGCGGCCCACATGCACGGGCCAGGTCTTGTTCACAAGACTGGCGCAGCGATTTCAACGGTTGAAGACTTTGAGGGTCTCAAATTGCGTGGCCCGTCCCGTCCCGCAACTCTTTTGCTCAACAAGTTGGGCGCAAGCCCAGTTGGCATGCCAGTTCCTGCTTTCCCTGAAGCGATTGCCAAAGGTGTCGTTGATGGTGGTGTGATCACTTGGGAGATGTCACCGTCACTTAAGCTCGACGAGCTGACTGACAGCCACACAGATGTTGCCGGTGAGCAATCGCTGTATAATCTATATTTCATCTGGGCGATGAACAAAGATGTCTACGAAGGTATGCCCGCCGATCTGCGCGCTGTTATCGATGCAAATTCCGGCTTCATGGCAAGCGCGTGGGCAGGCCGCGCGCACGATACTGGCGATGTGACGGGCCGCGCTGCGATGAGCGCAAGCGGCAACGAAATTGCAGAGCTTAGCGAAGCCGAGACGGCCCGCATTGCGGCACTGGGTGATGAGGTTATTGCCGAGTGGATCGAGGAAATCACAGCCAAGGGTCTTGATGGGCAAGCGCTTGTGGAAGACGCGCGCGCGGCCGTGCGGGTCACTCGCGCCCCGGCCAACTAGACTGAGCCAAAACTTACCAAAAGGGCGCTTCGGGAAACCGGGGCGCCCTTACTTTTTGCGGAGCTTGTCACCCGCTCGGCGCGCATTTCGCTTTTTTTCAAGCCGCATCCAATCAGATACAAACACGGGAACACCGCTTCGCGCGTGAAGGATATCACCCATCAAGAGCGGCTCAGTTACCCGTTCGCGCGGGGGCTTTTTTGCGATATCATCGATCGCTTGGTGATACGTGCCAATGGGTACAGTGAAAGTCATGGAGCGGGCTCCAAAAGGGTGAGCGTTGTGTCACCGTAGCGCCGCGAAGTGAGTTCTGTGAAGCCAGGTGCAGATTGAGGGCTGGTCTCTTCCCATACGATTAGCGCGCCGGGCGCGATCCAACCTTGGGCTTGTGCAGCTTCTAGCGCGGGTGCTCCAAGAGACTTTCCATAAGGCGGATCAAGAAAGACAAGTTCGCAGGCATGCGGAGCGGACGGCAATTTGCGCGCATCGCACCCTAGGATCGTGACGCGGTCTTGCACTTTCAGCTTGTCCGCATTGCCGCGCAAAAGCCCCAATGCCACGCGCCCTTGATCTGCAAAGCTGACATGGGCCGCCCCGCGCGACAAAGCCTCTAGGCCAAGTGCACCTGTCCCGGCAAACAAGTCCAGCACCTGCAAGCCATCAAAATCAAGCCGCGCGCCGATCATGGAAAAAAGCGCTTCGCGTACGCGATCCGATGTTGGGCGCAGCTGAGCACCGGGATCGCCCTTTCCTACTGGAACAAGTGGGTGACCACGAAACGCGCCTGCGATGATCCTCATGCCTTTAAAAGCGACTTAAGGTCAGTGTCTGGGTTTGAAATCGCATCCGGGTCAGGGCTTTTGCCCGCCTCGATCAGCCGCTTGCCCACCATATAGCCCCGTGGATCGTTCATCGCATCCACCGCAAGAAGCGTCGCGCCGGCGTAGTACCAATGGGAGCGCGTGCCCGGTGCGTCACGGACGACCACGCGATCGTAGCCGGTGTTAAGCCCTGCAATTTGCAGTTTGATGTCATATTGGTCTGACCAGAACCAAGGCTTTGCCGCATAGGGTGTACCCGCGCCTAGCATGTTGGCCGCAACGATTTCAGCCTGATCAATGGCATTAGGCACGCTTTCCAATCGGATGCGTCCTTCGCGATATGGGAAGCTTGCACAATCACCCGCTGCCCAAACGCCCGGCACCGAGGTGCGGCCCTCCGCATCTGTCTTGATGCCGTTTTCAATCTCTATCCCTGTGGCGTCTGCCAGCGCCGATTGTGGTGAGATGCCGACGCCGACCAATGCAAAATCGATCTTGAGAGTGCTGCCATCACTTAACTCGGCGCCGCTGACTGTGCCGTCACCGGTCAGGCGCGCCAATCCGACGCCTTCGCGGATATCGACCCCATGCGCCGTGTGCAGTGTGCGAAAATAATCAGAGGTTTCTGGTGATGCCACCCGTTGCAAGATACGTGGGGCCATTTCAACAAGCGTGACTTTAAGCCCCCGCATCGCGGCGACAGCGGCCGCTTCTAGACCTATATAACCACCGCCGATGATCAACACATGGCCACCTGCATTAAAAGCGGGAGTCATTGCGTCCACGTCTGACAAAGTCCGGACCGCAAACACAAAGCCCAAATCACCACCAATCGCCGCTGGCAGAAGATGAGGCCGCGACCCTGTTGTGAACGCGAGCTGATCATAGGGCAGCACATCATCGCCAACGGTCACGGTTTGCGCAGTGGTGTCTATGGCTGTCACCGGGGCGCCAAGCTTGAGGGTAATTCGCTGCGCTTCGTACATCGCCGGGGGCAGCAGATAGAGCCGCTCTTTGGTCATATCTCCCAAAAGGTATTTCTTGGACAGCGGCGGGCGCTGATACGGTGGTTCAGACTCTTCACCAACAAGTGTGATCTGGCCGTCGAACCCCAATTTACGCAATTTCATGCAAAGCGAGGAACCGGCTTGACCTGCGCCAATAGCAATGATGTGGCTCATGGAATACCTCTTGGGGGTTACTGGCATCTGCCGTGATGTAACCTATGTTCCAGAGGGTAACGACGCAATCAAAGAGGATGTGCTGATGACAATTTCTATCGGTGATACACTGCCAGAGGCGAGCTTTGTCCGTATGGGAGATGACGGACCCGAGGAGGTCGCGCTGGGCGATCTAACCAAAGGTCGTAAAGTTGTGCTTTTCGCCGTGCCTGGCGCATTCACTCCAACCTGTCATTCCGCGCATGTTCCAAGCTTCATCCGCACCAAGGATCAGTTCACCGAAAAGGGCGTGGATGAGATTGTGTGCGTGTCAGTAAATGACCCGTTTGTCATGAAAAACTGGGGCGAAGCGACTGGCGCCGCCGACGCAGGTATCACAATGCTGGCTGACCCAGAAAGCAAATTCACCACCGCAATCGGAATGAATTTTGACGCGCCTCCCGTTGGTCTTTTGGCGCGCTCTAAGCGCTACGCGATGATCGTGGAAGACGGCAAAGTCACAACGATGAACGAAGAGTCTTCGCCGGGTGAGTGCGAGATCTCAGCGGGCGAAACGCTGCTCGACGCGCTGTAAGAACACATCGTACGGACCCGTTTCCGAAATGGACACGGGTCCAAATACTGCTGCTCGCTAGCTGGTCAAAGCTGACGCGGATCGTGCGGCGTTATGAAAATGCAGCGTCCATGGACTTGGCCAGTTGCGCGTCCAGATCGCTTAACCCGCCCATGTCATGGGTGGTGAGTGTCACCTCCACACGGCTGTAGACATTAAACCATTCAGGGTGATGGTTCATCTTCTCGGCGATGATGGCGATGCGGGTCATCCATCCAAAGGCCGCTGCAAAGTTCCCAAACTTATAACTCTTGGTTATGGTATCACGGCCCGGGTCATGCGCCCAACCCGCGGCGAGCAGTTCTTGCAATGTGTCGGGGTCCAGTTTGCTCATTCTTGCTCCTCAATGTTCATCTTTTTGAACGGGCCGTAGCTTGTCAAAATTTCATTCTCTTCATCAATCGCTGCACGTTCGGCGTCCAGATATTCCGAGATCGCCTCACGGAACCGCGCATCGCCAATCCAGTGGAGGGAATGGCATGTCACGGGAAGATATCCGCGCGCCAGCTTATGTGTCCCCTGCGCACCCGCTTCAACACGGGCCAAACCGTTCTGGATCGCAAAGTTGATAGCTTGGTAATAGCAAATTTCAAAATGCAGGCAGGGGTGATGTTCGGTGCACCCCCAATACCGGCCAAACAACGTATCGCGCCCAATGAAGTTAAGTGCACCCGCGATGTATCGCCCATCTCTTTCGGCCAGCACAAGCAGCATGTCGTCGCGCAGTGTATCTTGCGCGCAGTCAAAAAACGCACGTGTGAGATAGGGCGTGCCCCATTTGCGCGCACCGGTGTCTTGGTAAAATTCCCAAAATGCATCCCAGTGATGCGGCTCAATTTGGTCCCCGGTTAGGGTCAGAATTGTCCCGTCAAACCCATGCGCCTGCGCGCGTTCTTTGCGGATATTTTTACGTTTGCGCGATGAAAGCGAAGCAAGAAATGCGTCGAAATCTGAATAGCCCTCATTGAGCCAGTGAAACTGTTGCGAGGCGCGGGGCAAAAGGCCCATTTGCGTTCCGGCATCCGCCTCAACCTCAGTACAAAATGTCATGTGAACCGATGATAAATCATTATCCACGGCGATCTGGATTGCGCCCTGTACCAACGCAGCCTGCCCTGCGATCTCATAGCCCGGCTTGACCAACATCCGCCGCCCTGTCGCGGGCGTGTGTGGCACGGCCATTTGAAGCTTTGGATAATAACTTCTGCCCGCGCGCTCATACGCATGCGCCCAGTTGTGATCAAAGATGTATTCGCCCTGACTATGGCTTTTGGCGTAAAGCGGTGCGGTTGCTATGGTTTCATCACCAACCGTCGCGGCAATGTAATGCGCCTCCCAGCCTGTGCCGGGGCCAATAGATCCGCTGTCCTCTAATGCCTTCAAGAAACGATGGGTGGTAAAAGGATCAATCGGACGAGCGGATGCCTGACTTTCGGCTGTGTTCAAAGACTGCTCAGGAGCCGCACAGGCATCCCAAACTTCCGCCTCGATTTGATCAAGGGAGGAGAATACCCGCAGCGCTACGGTGGTCTCTGGGTCAATGTCAGACATGTAACGCATGTGGTTTCAATGACGGCTGGGTCAAGCTGGGTAATACCCCTCAAACGTCACTTGGTCCGCAATTTTGCGGGCTTCGCTTTCTTCTTGGGCAGATCTGACAGTCCAGCACAGCACCGGCACCTGCTGCGCCGCCAGTTCCAGAACCGGCGCATCGGTCAACGTTCTGGCGTCATGTGAAATGAAACACGCCCCGACGCTTTTGTAATCCGGGATCAAAGCAAGCTCTTCGCGCCGCCAAGCAGGGATCGTGGGCCAGTTTTCCGGTAGGTAAGCCGCCGTGGTCAGACCGCGCGGGATTTCAGGTGCTGCCTCTGCCATCGCGGCAACGGAATGCGGGTTGAATGACATCACCGCCACCGGTCCATCATATCCAACAAGAGCATCCGCCACGGCGCGTTCAAGTGGGCCCACATTTGGCCCCATCGCGCCGTCTTGGTCCTTAATCTCAATCAGCACTGGCACCCGGCCGGCGACAAGATCAAGCACCTCTTTCAGCGTTGGGGCTCCGGTGGGCCCACCGATCAGCGGCGTTTCGGCCAAAAAGGAAAGATCAGAGGTTTGAACTGTGCCGGCCACACCCAAGAGCCGCTTGAGACCGTAGTCATGAAACACCATCGCCGCGTTGTCGCGGCTGCGTTGAACGTCAAGTTCAATACCATAGCCAGCCTCGACAGCGGCCCAAACCGCTTCTCGGCTGTTCTCTGGCTTGCCCGGCCCGTGGAGGGCGCGATGGGCAAAAGGGCGGTCAAGGAAACCGGCAGGCAGCGTCATTTGACTTCGAAAATGCCTTCTATTTCAACAGCTACGCCCAGCGGTAGCGATGCCGCACTGACCGCGCTGCGCGCGTGGCACCCCGCATCGCCGAGTGCCTCAACCATAAAATCAGAAGCCCCGTTAATGACTTTGGGTTGGTCTGTGAAATCAGCTGTGGAGTTGACGAACCCAACAAGTTTTACGACGCGAACGAGCTCATCCAAATCGCCGCCGCAAGCTGCCTTGAGCTGTGCAAGCAAACTGATGGCACAGGTTTTGGCCGCAGCTGCGCCTTCTTCGGTGGACATATCCGCGCCCAGCTTTCCGGTGATCAACCCATCAGGGCCGCTGGAGATTTGGCCCGAAATATGCACCAACTTGCCGGTTTGCACATAGGGCACATAGTTTGCAGCAGGGGCGGGCGCATCTGGCAAGGTCACGCCTAATTCCATCAAACGGCTTTCATATTCTCCAGACATCGAGCGCTCCTTTGGTATGGCGACGCGCGTACAATACCGACTGCACAGGCGGGGGAAAGCC
>CALKJA010000091.1 GCA_937995865.1 uncultured Paracoccaceae bacterium
CCTTGCCTCGATCCGGTTTGAAACGCCCGCCTTCCTTGACGTGGCGCTGGTTCTCGCGCTTGTGGGATTTTTGGCCACCGTCGCATTGGCCCGGTTTGCCGAGCGCAATACCGCGCGTCGGATGCAGCGCTTTGCAGAAGAAAAGGAGCCCGGCGATGACTGAATTAATCACAATCATCCTTATCTTGCTCGGCGCGGGCTTTGCGGCGATTGGCGGGCTTGGACTTGTGCGTCTGCCCGATGTGTTGATCCGCATGCATGCCTCAACAAAAATCGGGACCTTATCTTGCGGATTGATCGCGGGCGCGGCTGCGGTGCATTTTGGCACGTCCGAGATCGCGATCCGCGCGGTTGCTATCATTCTGTTCTTGTTGGTCACGGCTCCTATTGGCGCCCATATGATCGGCCGTGCCGCCGTTTCCACTGGAGTGAAGCTGTGGAAGCTCGAAAGCAAGGCCGACGAGATCGCGCGCGCATTAAGCCCAGAAGACGCTCAGGATGCGACCCTGCAAGACCATATTAAGCCGGACTAGCATTTAGGGGCTTTGCAGAGCCACGTTCCCGTGCATATCTAACTTTTCAAAGCGCTTTGGAGGGTCCATGATGGAACAGCAAAACGATTGGTGGCGCGGGGCAATCATCTATCAAATTTATCCGCGTTCGTTTCAGGACGATAGCGGCGATGGGATCGGAGATCTTCAAGGGATCACGCGGCGGCTGGAGCATGTGGCCTCGCTTGGAGTGGATGCAATATGGCTCTCACCCTTCTTTCCGTCACCCATGAAGGACATGGGTTATGACGTGTCAAATTATGTGGATGTTGATCCGCTCTTTGGTACGCTTGAGGATTTTGACGCCCTCTTGGAGCGCGCCCATGATTTGGGGCTAAAGGTCATCATCGATCAGGTGCTGTCCCATTGCTCGGATCAACACGCATGGTTCAAAGAAAGCCGTGCGAGCCGTGACAATCCCAAAGCGGACTGGTTTGTTTGGCAAGACCCAGCCGAAGACGGCAGCCCGCCCAACACGTGGCCCTCTGTTTTTGGCGGGCCCGCTTGGGAATGGGATGCGCGCCGCCGCCAGTATTTCCTGCATAACTTTCTGGCTGAGCAACCGGATCTGAACTTCTGGAACCCCGAGGTCGAAGACGCGTTGCTCAGCGCGGTGCGGTTTTGGTTGGATCGCGGCGTTGATGGGTTCCGGCTTGATGTGGCGAACTACTATTTCCACGATCACCAACTGCGCAACAATCCGCCCGCCGACGCAGAGCAGCGCGCCCGCGCGACGGAAATCTATGGCCACCAAACCCATATCCATTCCAAGAACCAGCCCGAAACGCTCGGTTTTATTGAGCGTCTGCGCAGCCTGACCAATGAGTATCCCGGCCGCATGATGGTAGGGGAAATTGGCGAAAGCGGCGATACCGCCCTTGATCTGATGGGCGAATACACCGCCGGGGACGGGCGGCTGCATATGGCGTATTCTTTTGAGATGCTGGGCCACAAATTCTCACCGGGCCAGTTCCGCCATAATATCGAAAGGTTTCAAACCGCCGCCCCGGATGGCTGGCCCTGCTGGTCCTTTTCCAACCATGACTGCATGCGCCATGTCAGCCGCTGGGCCGATCACGCCGCCGACGACAAGGCGCTCGCGCGGCAATGTGTGGCGCTGCTGATGGCGCTGGAAGGCTCTGTTGGGCTGTATCAAGGAGAAGAGCTTGGACAGCTCGAAACCGAAATGGAATATCACGAGCTGACAGACCCGCCCGGTCTTCGTTTCTGGCCCGAGGTCAAGGGCCGCGATGGTTGCCGCACGCCGATGGTGTGGGAAGTTGATGCCGCGCATGGTGGGTTTTCAAAAGCAAAGCCGTGGCTTCCCGTCAAATCTGCGCAACAGTCCCGCGCTGTTGATGGTCAGGAAGTGGCAAACGACAGCCTCCTGCACACCTATCGCGCCCAGATCGCCACCCGGCAAGCCACGCCAGCGCTGCGGGTGGGGGCGACAGAATTCATGGACCTTCCGGATCCTGTGCTTGCCTTTACACGCAGCACAGACACGCAAACGCTGACGTGCGTGTTTAACCTTGGGCCTGAGCCGATCGCGCTTACGCTTGGCAACGCTGCGGCGCCAATCGGGCCGCATGCAGCAAAAGTGGACGGCACATCGCTCACTCTTCCGGGCAACGGTTATGCGTATCTCGACGGGGCGGTAAGCCTTACCCTGCGCCGCCAATAACCACAAAGGGCGCCCATGCCGCAGGATGCTGCCAGCTTTGGCGGCGCGGGCGTTCCAGCATATCTAGGATCGAGGCACGCAATGCCCTTGCCCCGCTGCCTTGATCCAACGCGGCAAAATGCTCTGTCGTCAGCGCAACAGCGGCATCCGATTGCAGCGGCCAATGCGATGCCAGCACCCCGCGTGCCCCGGCATATAGAAACGCACGCGCCAATCCAGATAGCCCCTCTCCTTCACCGCCCGCTGTGTTGCAGGCTGATAGCACCACCCAATCCGCCGCAAGGCTGAGCCGCGCAATCTCGCTGGCGGACAAAAGCCCATCATCTGAGGCCCCGGCCACATCCGGTGGCGTCAACACAAGCGCAGGTTCCTGAAGCCCGCGCAGTTCGCCGCGCAGCAGCCCATGGGTGGCAAAGGCAATCACGCCCGCATCTGACAGCGCCCCACCGGTGAGCACTGGTTCCACGGCATCGCTGGCAAGATAAAGCGCGCCCGTTCCATCGGCGATCAGATCGTTGAGCTGGCGCAATTCAAGCGCCGTCTCCGGCAATGGAACCAACGCGCGGATGGCAGCCGGATCCACAAACCCCGCTGCCCGGTCCAGCGTGACGGGGTCGCCCTGTCCGGTCAAAACCGGATCGCCTACGCCCACAAAGCCGCCCCCCACCTGAGAAGCGCGGTTCAGCGTGAGCGCCGACAGGATCGGAAGCGTGGCAAACGCGCGTTCGCGGATGGCCCAATCAAGCCCAGCATAGTCAGCATAGGTCGTGATTTCTGCTCCGTCCCAATCGCTAAGCAGCATGGAATAGGGGATGCTCATAAGCGGACCATCTGCCACCACATGCACAACCTCTACCCCCGCAAGCCGGGTTCGATGTGGCGCGAGGATCATATCATATAGGCTGCGCGCAACATCCGCGCGAAAAAGCGGCCCTGCCACGCCCGGTGATGCCTGAGGTTCAAGTGCAGCAGCGGCGCGCAGCGCGGACCGGGCCGGTGCACTTGGGTCCAGCCCCGCGCGCAAGGTCTCAATCATCTTGGCCAAATCAGCGCGATCCACCGGGACCCGGCTAAGCGTGATGCCTGCCTCAGTGACCAGAAACGAGATCAGCGCGTCTTCGGTTACGATCTGCTTGAGCACGGCTTCCCTGGGCGCAAGGGCCCCGCGGACTTCTGCGATACTAAGGGCGGTAGGTTGCAAAAGCCGCTCAAATTCGGGGTTTTGTGCGGCCAGCTGATCATCAATTTCAGCCAACGCCGCATCAATGCGCGCGCGTTCGCCCACGCCTTCGCCGGAGCGGGCATTGGCAACCAAAACACGCTCTTCCAAAAGCGCGTCGCGCGCCCGCAGCAGGCTGCCAAGGGCATCATCCCCAACCGCCAAACGCGCAAGCGTTGCGATCATGGCGCGGCCTGCTTCTGTCAGCCGTGAGGCTTGGGCAAAGCGGAATGCTTCATCCAGCCGCTCGCGGTCCAGATCGGAAACGCCATATGAGCCGCCTTCAACCTCAAGATCACCAGAATGGGGCACAAAAATCTCTCCCATAAGGGTGAACGGCAGCTTAGATGAAAGCTGCGCATGGACACTGCTCACCGCGTCTTCGAAAACTGCGCGATAGGCGATCCTTTGTGCACGGGATACGGCAGAAAGTTGTGTGGGCGTTTGATCCAGATCCTCCTGTGCGATGCGGCCCATAATCATATGAAGTGCGTGCACGGACTGCCCGCCGCCATTGAGAAAATCATCTTGCCCATCGGGGATACCGCGCGCCCGGCGGAGCGCAATCGCGGCCCGAAACTCCTCCAACAAGATCTCAGGAGCGGGATCAAGAAACATCATTTCAGGGGGGCGTTCCAACAGGGCCGTTGCGCGGTCTAGTTGTTCTTCGCCACCCAATTCAACATAGGCCAACGCCAGCCGCACCCGCGCCTGATATGTTGCTGTGAGCATCAGATCATCATGGCGAAAGGCAGCGACTTCGACGGTTTCGACCTGTGGGGCGAGCCAATCCAAATCCCCTGACGTTGTGATAAGCGGAAATAAATGCACGAGTATCTGCATGGTCCGCGCCACAGAGGTCGCGTTTTGCATGGACGTTGACACAAACGCTTCAAGCGTCGCAGCGATTTCCGCCTCTTGGCTTTTCAACCCGTTGAGATGCGCTGCAGCAAGCGCTGCATAGGCGTCTAGCTCCGTTGTGGGGGCGTTCAGTGCCGCGCCTACACCTTGGCCCAATGTAGCGAATTCAGCGACCGAGGACCAATTCCCGAGCTGCGCATCAATGCGGGCCAAATCGGTGAAAAGCGCAACCTGCATCGCCGGCTCTGCAGTGATCAGCAGCCCCTCAAGACCCGCGCGCGCACGCCATGTGCGGCCAAAGCGCAGATCAATCTTGAAGCGGGTACGCCGATCCACATCAGTCAGGGTGCCGGCTTCTTCCATCTCTTTGAGCGCCGTATCCGCCAAGGCTAAAGCCTCAAGCTGTGCATGATCTGCAGGAGACCAACGCGACCGGGCATAAGCCTGTTGCAACCGCGCATGCGCCTGAGCGCCCGGATCCGCATTCACGCTGTCTATGCCAAGGAAATCAGCGAGGCTTTCCCAGCGGCTTTGGGCGGACAACCAATCCGCAAGTGCCTCATTACACTCAGCCTGAACCCGCAAGGTGCGGGCCATATGCATCGGGATCGAATTGGATTGAACATGGGAGATGGCACGCCCACACTGCCCGTCGCGTTGCAAAAGCAGGGCCTTGGTTAAATGGAGATCTTGCCACCCGCGATAGGGGAACGTTGTGTTCTCGGGTAACGGCATTTGCCCGATGAGGATGTCCAGCTCTACCAGAGCTTGGGCCGTTTCGCCCTGCTGTGTAAGCGCGATCACAGTGTCATAGCGCTGCTGCGGTGTCATTTCTTGTTGGGTCTGTGCCAATGCCATTGGCGGGACGATGATTGTCGCTGCACAGGCCACGAAAACCGGCCCGCATAGGGCACGTAACACAGCTTTGGCGATCAGGCGCATAGGGCATCCCCACAGGTGGTTTCGCCCTAGTTTACACCAGCCTCCGGTCCTGTTGGGGAGAAAAGTTGACAGCTGTCAACTTTGCCCTTTTAGCGCATAATCAGCACCGAACAGGGCGCACGCCGCGCGACTCGGGCCGCCGTTGAGCCAAGGAAATAGTCCATCGCTGTTGGGTGATGCGCGCCCACAATGATCATGTCAGCACCAATCTCCTTTGCAACCTCGGTGATGCGCATACCGGGCTTGCCTGTGGCAAGCTTGCATTCAATATCCGCAGCGCCGTCAGCGATCCCCTGAAGCGATGCCATGACTTTTTCTGTGAGGTGGTTCTCTGACTTCACGGTCACAAATTCCTGCGTAAAGCCCGGGATCTGTTCAAGCACGGTCAAAAGGGTAATCGTGCCCCCTTCGGCCAAGAAGCTGCGGGCGGTTGCGATCTTGTCAGCAACCAGAGGCTCATGATCAAGCGCGACTGGGATGAGGATGGAGATGGCCATGTGACGGCGTCCTTTCAGCGGTTAAGGGGCAATGGGAAGCAGCGTGAGGGCAAGAGCAACGGCACCTGCCAGAAATAAGGTCTCGGCCACAAGTAGCGCGGCCGCAGGGCGGCCAACTTTGACGATCTCAGCAGGCCGGGTTTTGAGACCAACAGCAGCAATCGCAATCAGCAGGAGCCAGCCCGAGCCTTGAGCCGCCATGGATTGTAACGCGTCCGGCAGCGGCAGCAGGGAATTGGCCGTCGCCAGCACGATGAACCCAACCACAAAGCCGGGAATGAGCGGCGGCCGGGGGCCATCCCCCTGCGACGATCCTCGCAGCACAAGGGCCGCGATGATCACAACGGGCGCAAGCATCGCCACGCGCAAGAGTTTGACAAGGGTTGCCGTCTCACCGGCCTCTTCCGAGATCGAAAAGCCAGCGCCAACCACCTGCGCAACATCATGGATCGTTGCTCCGATATAGATGCCCGCTGTGACGTCTGAGAAGCCGAGAAGCTGGCTCAGGATTGGGTAGGCGATCATCGCAATCGTAGACAAGATCGTGACGCCGACAACCGTGAACACCAGCCGGTCATCGGATTTTTCATCCTTGGGCAATACCGCAGCAATCGCCAGCGCGGCGGACGCACCGCAGATCGCCACGGCCCCGGCAGAGAGCACGGCAAAACGGTAACGGAACCCAAAAAAACGCGAGGCCAAGAGCCCAAACCCAATGGTCACCGGCACCATGAGCACAACCATCGCCACAATCGGCCAACCCAACGCACCGACCATATCAAAGCTGATCCGCAGCCCAAGCAGCGCAACACCAAAGCGGAGCAACGTTCGCGCGCTGAGCGCGATTCCGTCCGCGCAATGGGCATCGTCCGCAAGGAAGTTCAGACTGATCCCAAAAAGCAGGGCAAGCAGCATAGCCGGTGCGCCGTAGTGCTCTGAGATGAATTGGCTGGCCAACGCGATGATTGCAGCCACCATAGTGCCGGGCGCTAAGGCGCGCGCGCGGGACGGTATGTCTTGGGTCAGTGTCACCCGCGCTGCGCAAGCGCGCGCGCTTGATCCACAAAGATCGTGGGAACATCCAGACCGTCAGCCTGTGCTTTGGCCATCGCAGCACTACGGCGCGCACCAGGGAGGCGCACCCCCTCCATACCTGCAATCTCACCCAACAGAGCGTTCACACGTTCTGCGTAATCGGCAGCGTCTGGGCGAATTGCGATGATCGTTTGACCCACGCGTGGCGGCGCGCCTTCGGGCGTAAAGAATGACCCTGCCTCACCGCTAAAGGCGCTGCCGGTAAAGGCGGCGGCTAGCAATTCAACCATAAGAGCGAGTGCCGTTCCCTTGGCGCCGCCAATGGGAACCATCGTGCCCTGCAATGCGGCTTCCGGATCGGTGGTAGGCTGCCCATCTGCATCCATCGCCCACCCCTCGGGAATAGGCTGGCCAATTTTATTAGCATTCATCACTTTACCACGGGCGACACGCGACAAAGACAGATCGATGACCAATGGTTCACCGCTTGCGCGCGGCGTAGCAAAGGCAATCGGATTTGTTCCATACACGGCCTGCGACCCGCCAAAAGGCGCAATGGCTTTGGGCGTATTGGCAACCATAAGCCCAATGAGGCCTGCGTCAGCAATCTTGCTGACTTGCACGGACAGCGCGCCGCAATGATGCGTGTTGCCTACGGCCATGACGCAAATACCCTGCGACAGTGCACGCGGCAGACCCGCCTCAAGCGCGGCCTCAAGCGCCGGATAGGCAAGCCCGCAACCGGCATCTACATGGATCGAAGCCGGACCGCGCTCGGTTACGGTGATTGCTGCGTCATGGGGCAGCTTGCCAGTTTGGATTTGAGCCACGTAATCGCCGAGCCGCGAAAAACCGTGCCCCGCTTGCCCTTCGGCCTGTGCCGCAACAAGCGCGCGCGCGGTTGACGCCGCCGCTTTCGCAGGCACCCCTTGGGTGGCAAAGGCATCGGTCAAAAGCTGCGTCGCATCACTCAGCGAAAGGCGGGTCGTTTCGGGCATTTGGAAACCAATTTTGTGTGTATCAAAAGAAACGGGGTGGCCAGCGGTCCGCCGGCCACCCCGATAAAGTAGCCGCAGGCATTAGGCGCTGCGATATAGCTTCGTCATAGAGAACTCGCGGTGGCCCAGAGCCTCGGCAGCGGTGTTGCGGCCATTGGCTGTGCGGCGGATCATCTCGATCAGAGCGTCGCCTGCCTCATCAATGGTCTGCTCGCGGCGCAAGATGCCGGACACGTCCACATCCACATGCTCGCCCATTGTACGTACGGTTCGCGGGTTCGCTGTGATCTTGATCACGGGGACGATCGGGTTACCCACCACATTGCCCTGCCCTGTTGGGAAGGTGTGGATCACAGCACCGCCAGCGGCCATCAGCGTCACACATTCCGCAGCAGCCGAGGAGCTGTCCATGAAATACAGGCCCTTGCCGGACTTGGGTGCTTCCGCAGGCTCAAGGATATCGATGTACTGAGACGTACGCCCGATTTTCTCAAGGTTGCCCAGCGCCTTTTCTTCGATGGTGGTCAAACCGCCTTCGATATTGCCTTTGGTCGGCTGGCTGTCAGACAGGTCATCCGTTTGGTGCGCAAAGATCACATCATCCTGATAGGCTTTCCACATCTTATACCACCGCTCACCAACCTCTTCGTTGATTGCGCGCTTCTGGCAGATATGCTCAGCACCGGTGATTTCAGACGTTTCACCAAAGAAGCCGGTAATGCCTTCGGGCAGCATTTTGTCATACATGTTGCCAACGGTTGGGCACGAGCCAAGGCCGGTTGTTGTATCGGACTCACCACATTTCGTTGAGATCCAAAGCTCATTGATCGAGCACTCTTCGCGCTGCACTTCGGTCGCTTTGTGGACGAAATCCTTGGCCGCCCATGAGGCTGCGCGGATCGTCTCGAAATCACCTTTTTGCTCGATAGAGAACTCAGCCACTTCTTTGCCGGTTTCGCGGATGCCGTCGGCGATACGTTTGGTCCAGCCGGGCTCGATCCCGATCACAACAACAGAGTGAACATTGGGGTTAGCGCCAGTACCGATGATGGTGCGGAAATGCACGTCAAGATCTTCACCGAACTGCAAACGGCCATAGGCATGCGGGATTGCCATTGTGCCTTTGACGTTGTTGGCAACCGCTTCACACGCGGCGTTGGAGATATCGTCAACGGGCAGCAAAAGCACGTGGTTACGCACGCCGACGCGGCCATTTTCGCGGCGGAAGCCCATGACGGTCATGTTGGAAAGTTGTGTCATATCAGGGGTTCCTTACCAGCGCTTTGTTTTGCAATTGTGGGTGTGGACATGTTCGCCCTCGCCGATATCGGCGATGATTTTGCCGATGTCTTCGCCATACTTTGTGGCCGTATCGCCCGAGGTCAGATCCTTGAGCGCAACCTTGTGGCCAATCGGCACATCGTGCTTTGCGGTCAGGCGGAACGTGGAATTATCGTGGGTGATGCAGCACAGCATGTCGGTGCCTGCGGTCAGGCCCTCAACTACGACGACGCCGACATTGTCTGCCTCTTCATGCACCAAAAGGTGCGGGATTTCGTTGGGGGATGGATTTGACATGGGAGCCTCCCGGTTTGTCGTCTATGTGAATTCTGGTTTCAGAATGATTTTGGGAGCGGCAATCGCCCCCTTGCGGATATCAGCAAAGGCCGCGTTGCCATCGGAGAGCGCGCGGGCCTCTACCCAGTCGAGTTGGCCAAGACGGCCATCGAATAGAGCGGTGCAGGTGTCTCGGAAGTCCTGCATTGTATAAGTATACGTTCCGATAAAGCTTATCTCTTGCAAGGTGATCCGGCGGATATCAAGCCCCGCTGTGCCGCCGCCAAGCCCAACATGCAGAATAACCCCGCCTGGGCTTGCCAACGCCGAACATTGCGCGCGGGTGGCATCAAAGCCGACCGCATCGATAATCATGTCATAGGACGCAGCATCAAGTCTATCAGGGTGACGCACCTCAATACCGTGATTCAGGTTGAGATAGGCGCGGCGGATATCATTCGGCTCAGCAATCGTGATCCGTGCGGCACCTTGGGCGGCAAGGCACAGAGCCGCCGCAACACCAATCGCGCCGCCGCCGATCACCAAGGCATGTTTGGGCGTCCCAATCGCTTCCAGCCCCAACCGCACTGCGTGCCAGCTCACAGCAATAGGCTCGGCCAAGGCGGCCTGATCCATTGTCACGTGATCAGGTACTTCGACCAGATTGCGTGCGGGCATCGCAACATATTGAGCAAATGCCCCTTGGCGGGGGGCCATTGAGATGATCTGGCGATGCGGGCATAGGTTTTCTTTGCCAGCAAGACAGGCCGGGCATTGCATACAGGTGACCAGCGGATTGATGGTGACCCGGCGGCCATCCATCGGCCCGCCCATAATTGTTCCCGCACCTTCATGTCCAAGGATTAGCGGCGCAGGCCGGCGATCATCATGGCCCAGATAGGCATGCATGTCAGATCCACAAATTCCAACGCTTTCAATGCGGATCAGATGTTCACCCTCGGCAGGCACAGGATCGGCCGCATCGCGATACTCAAGCGCTTCAGGCGCCGTATAAACCAAAGCCTTCATTTCGCTGTGAACCCCCCATCAACCATTAAAACCTGCCCGGTCACGTAGCGCGACATGTCGGAGCATAAGAAAAGCAAAGGGCCGTCCATATCCGCGACCTCCCCATTGCGCCCAATACAGGTCTGCGCAGCGTTGCGCGCAGCGCGCTCTGGGTCGTTAAACACTGCCGCGGTCAGTTCTGTGCGGAAAAATCCGGGACCAAGCGCATTGGCATTGATCCCGTCTGAGGACCACGCTTCAGCCATCGCGCGGGTCATCTGAGCGATCCCTCCCTTGGACGCGCCATAGGAGAGCCCGCCGGGAAACGCCCGGTGCGACTGAAGCGATGCAAAATTAACGATGCGGCCCCATTGTCGCGCACGCATCGCTGGCACCAGCATTTGCGACAAAAAGAACGGTGTGCGCAGGTTCAGATCCAGCGTTACATCCCAGCCCTCGGGCGAAATCTCATCCGCAGGCTCGCGTGTGTTGATACCGGCCGCATGCACCACAATATCTGGCGCGCCAAAAGGCGCCGTTGCGCCCGCCGCGCAGCCTTCCAACGCGGCGCGATCGGCCAGATCCGCCACAAGCGGTGCGATACCCTCAACCTCATTGGCAAGCGCTTCAAGCGCTTCGGCGCGCCGCGCCACGGCGACAACTTTGGCGCCTGCCCGCGCAAGCGCGCAGGCCGCACCACGGCCAAGTCCAGCGCTTGCGCCTGTCACAAGCGCAACACGCCCGCTGAGATCTAAAGAAGCGGCTTCATCCGGCATGTTGCGTTACTCGGACGCTGACAGATCGAAGTTTTCACCCGGAAAGAACTTTGCCAGCCGAATATCCGCCGTGCGCGCATGGCCTTCCATGCCCTCAAGCCGCGAAATCCGCGCGGTGGCCAGCGCCACGGGCTTCATCGCGTCTGCGGTAGAGCGCTGCCATGTGACGATTTTCATGTATTTGTGCACCGAAAGGCCACCGGTATAGGTTGCCGCGCGAGATGTTGGCAGCACGTGGTTGGTGCCTGACGCCTTATCCCCAAACGCAACGGTTGTTTCTTCACCCAAGAAAAGCGAGCCATAGCAGGTCAGACGGTCCAGCCACCAATCCAAATCCTCGGCCATCACAGTCAGGTGCTCTGGCGCATATTCATCAGAGGTTGCAGCCATCTCTTCGCGATCAGCGCAAAGGATCACTTCAGCATAGTCGCGCCATGCAGCTGTGGCGTTTTCGCGGTTCACATCTGGCAAGTCATCGATCAGCGTTGGCACAATCTTCATCACCTCTTCGGCGAGACTGCGATCATCCGTGACCAACCAGACCGGAGAGTTATAGCCATGCTCTGCCTGACCAACGAGATCCGTTGCTACAATCATCGGATCCGAGTTTTTGTCAGCAAGAACAAGGCTGTCCGTTGGGCCTGCAATCATATCGATGCCCACGCGCCCAAAAAGAATACGCTTCGCCTCGGCAACAAATTGGTTGCCCGGTCCAACAAGAATGTTGGCCTTGGGCAGCCCAAACAGGCCAAAGGTCATCGCGGCCACGCCCTGTACGCCACCCATCGCCATGATCTTATCTGCACCACAAACATGCGCCGCATAGACGATTGCCGGGGCAATTCCGACGCCGGGGCGCGGAGGCGAGCAAGCCACGATATGCTTACAACCCGCAACTTTGGCTGTTGTGACGGTCATGATTGCGCTTGCGATATGGCTGTAGCGCCCGCCGGGCACATAGCAGCCCGCCGCATCCACGGGGATTGTCTTTTGACCCGCAAGCAAGCCGGGCACGACCTCAACTTCGACATCCACCAGCGTCTGCTTTTGCGCTTCTGCAAAGCGTTTAACGTTGGCGTGACTGAATTCGATGTCAGCCTTGATCTTGTCTGGCACCAGCGCAGACGCCGCTGCGATATCTTCTGCGCTGAGCATAACCGCGCCGTCGTAGTTATCGAACTTGGCGGCATATTCGAGCGCTTTTACGTCACCACCTTCTTCGATGTCGTTCAGGATACCTTGAACGATGTCCTTCACGTCCGATGCCCCGCTTTGCGCGGTCAACGTCGCCTTTTTGAGATACTCTCTGGTCATAGAAACCGGGTCCTACTGGTAGACTTCTGGAAGAAGTATTGTCGAAATTGAAGGGATATAAGCGATCAGCAAAGTCACGAATAACATGAAGCCCACGAAAGGAACCGCGCGGGCTGCGATCTTGAGAATCGACTCCCCCGTGATGCCGGACACCACAAAGAGGTTAAGCCCGAGTGGGGGGGTGATAAAGCCCACCCCAAGCGCCGTGATCATCATAATGCAGAACTGGATCTCGTTCATCTCAATATTCTGCGCGAGCGGGTAGAGAATTGGCGCAAGGATCACGATATTCGGCGTGGTTTCCATCACACAGCCTGCGGCCACAAGGATCAGGATCATCATCAAAATAAGGACCCAAGGCTCTTCTGACACACCCGTTGCGATGGCCACAAACCCTTGGGGAACACCAAGGATGCCCAGCGCCTCGCCCAGCGGGATTGAGAACGCGATAATCGGCAGGATTACACCGTTAACCTTGGCCGAGCTGACCAGCATGGCCGGAAAGTCCGAAAGCTTGAGCGTGCGCAGAAGGAAACCGATGAAGAAGGTCACCATCACAGCCACAGCACCCGCTTCGGTCGGTGTGAGCCGCCCCGAAAAGATGCCGTAGAAGATGATGCCTGGTACAAGAAACGCATACCAACCGGATTTCACCGATTTCCAAAGGTTCGACGCCCATTCAGCCGCAGTCATCAATCCGCCGCCTTCGTAAGCATGCCGGCGGTTGACCAAGGTGTTGGTCAACAGGATGGCCAGCAGCACCAAAGTGCCCGGAATAATCGCCGCCTGAAACAGGATCGAAACGTTCACACCCAGCACAAGGCCGATGATGATATACGCGATAGAGGGTGGGATCAGGATGCCCGTACAGGCACCGGCCGCCACAAGAGCGCAAGCGTAAGGGCGCGGGTATCCGCTTTCTACAAGCCGCGCGATTGTCATCCGGCCAACAGCTGCAGCACCCGCCGCGTCAGAGCCAGAGATCGCCGCGAACATCCCGCAAACCAGAACGGTCGCAGACCCAAAGCCGCCTTTGGCCCAACAGGTGAGCGCCTCGGCCACATCAAGGAATTTTCGCGAAAGCCCTGTTCGCACAAGCGCATCCCCAGTGAGGATAAAGAGCGGGACCGCTGTAAGCGCAAAGGCATCAATGCCGGAGAATAGTTTTTCCCCCACAAGGGACAGCGGCAGCGCGCCGGACATCACAAGCATAAGGATCGTTGCCGAGCCGATGGACGCCCAAACAGGGACGGCCAAGGCCACAAGGATGACAAACATGATCACGGGAAGGTAGAAATCCCAGCCGAGGATCACAGTCTGCAGTTCAAGTTGTTGCCACATCATGGTCTATGCCCTCCCTTAATCGAACAATGTATCGCCTTCGTAGACCGGGCGGCCTTTGCGAAGGTCAGAGAGGTCGCGCAGGAATGATTGCACCAACCGGAAAATAATGAGCGAAAAGCCAAATGGGACGGCCATCAGGAACCAAACTTGACTGACCCTAAGGCCATGTGTCACTGAGCCGAATTTCCAAGAAATATGGACAGTTTCCCAAGACCAGTAGAGCGCGATCACCGCAACGACCAGCATCACGATATCGCCCAACATATAGATCGCGTATTTCACAAGGCGCGGCACGTAGTTGAGAATCACGTCAATGCGGATATGCCCGCGTTCTTTGACGGCGGCAGCGGCTCCGATCCACGCAAGATAGATGAACGAGTAGCGCACCACTTCTTCACCCCAGATTGACGAATAGGAGAAGACTTCGCGCCGGACGACTTCGATGAACATCGTTCCCACAAGCATGACGTAAAAGACTAGCAACAGCCAGCGCTCTCCGTTCTTGTCTATGGCATTGTAGATCGTTCTCATTGGCGTCTCTCCCACTGTCCGGACCTCGCCCAAGGCAGCCCGTTTAAAGCGCATCAAAGGTGGATGTGCTTGGAAAGACCGGCGCGGGGAAGGTCCGCGCCGGTCCGATTTGTGACGTCGCTTACGCGTCGTGCACGTAGTAGCGGCCCATTGTGCCGGCGGCCTCTTCGAGACGCTCGAATGTGGCCATATCGCCTGCAAGATCCGTTTTGAACGTATCCCAATCGCTGTTCTGGTAGCCGCCTACATCTTGCCATTCAGCAAGTTGGTCATCGGACAGGCTGTGGAACTCAACGCCATTGGCTGCAAGCTGGGACATCGCGTAACCGCGTGCCGCAGGGACTTTGGCAAGGTTTTGCGCTTGCGTGATTTCACCCGCAAACTCGATACCTTCCTGCACGTCCATTGGCAGGCTGTCGAACCATTCAGCGTTGACAGAATAGACTTGGCTATCAGGCACAGCTTGCGTGAATGTCACGTGGCTTAGGATCTCGCCAAAGCCGAAGACATGAAGCGCGCCGACGGATGGGTCAAGCGCGTCAGCCACACCCTGACGGATCGCGGAAGGTGTTTCACCCCATGCGACCGGCGTTGGGTTAGCGCCAACCATACGGTAGTATTGCTGAAGCATTGCGGAACCCGGAACACGGAACTTCACGCCTGACATATCGCCGGGTGTGATAATTGCGCTCCCGCCCTGCCGAACCGCAACAACCCGCGGGTCAATCACGATGTAGAACAGAGCTTTGAACCCGGATGCAGCGATCTTAGGATCAACTTCTGACTTCCACGCGTCCGAGGATGTGAGGTTGGTAAAGCGCTGGTTGGAACCACAGAAATATGGCAGGTTGATCAGGTCCACGACGGACGCGAATGGAGCGAAGTTCGCAAGGCTGTGTTGCGCACACTGGATTGTGCCGCCTTGTACCGCTTGTGCCAAAGCACCGCCCGCGCCCAGCTGGCCGCCCGGTGCAAGACGCACATACACTTTGCCATTGGTTGCGTTCTGGATGTTCTCTTTGAGGTCCAACTGCATGATTGGATAGCTGCGCGACGCACCAAGCACATACGCTGTTGCCAGCGTCATAACATGGTCTGCTGCAGCCTGACGATCGCGTTCTTCTGCGGCGGTTTGTGCGGCGGCCTCAGACGACCAAAGCGTGCCAGCTGCACCTGCAACCAAGGCTGCGGTAAAGCTACCGGCCCCTGCAAGTTTCAGGAAATTACGGCGTGTTGCCGTTGCCTGTTCTTTCTTGGATTGATCCATAAAGTGTTTCCTCCCATTGAAACGTTTATTGGTTCTTTGTGTTGGACTCTTGTTTGGATTGCTCCCGCGCTTCGCTGCGCAGAATGCCTACGGAGAACGCAATCGCGGCCCCGAACATGATCAACGCCTCAACGACGTTGTTGACTGGCGGGGCATCCCCGACCGCTCCGATCACCACATTTGCGGTGAAAGCTGCAAACAGCACGAACGCGATAATATATGGCATGGACCCTCCTTGATCGCCCTTTTTGTGAGCGATTCGAAATTAATGTAAGCGCTTACATTCTTCATGGCAAGCGCGGTGTAACGCCAACCCCAATTTCCTTGCGATGACCCACCAATGGGCTTACGGCCCGGCGGTTCGCATTTTTTCCTATGGTTTGCCCCCTTTGATTGGATACAAAGGCCTATGCCGCCGCAAAAAACACCTCCTTCTGTCCCTACTTTGGCTGATGTCGCGCGGCATGCGGGCGTTTCGACAGCTACGGTTTCACGGTGCCTTAACAAGCCTGGGCAGGTTGTTGGGGAGACCCGCGAACGGGTTCTCAAGGCCGTTTCGGATCTTGGATATGCGCCAAATTTCAGCGCCCGCTCACTGGTCGCCAAGCAAACCAACACTGTCGGCGTTGTCATTCCAACGATGGAAAACGCGGTTTTTGCTCGGGGCATTCAGGCGTTTCAAGAGGAACTGGGCCGTCACGGCAAAACTCTACTGATCGCATCATCTGCTTATCAACCCCGGCTTGAGGAAGACCAAATTCGCGCCCTTGTGGCACGCGGCGCGGATGCGCTTTTGCTCATCGGATATGATCGTGACCCGCGGCTCTATGAGTTTTTGAGGAAACGTGCGGTTCCAACGCTGGTCTCTTGGTCGTTTGAGGTTGAGCGCGCTCAGCCTGCCATTGGGTTTGACAATAAGGCCGCTATGACTTCCCTCGCACGGCTTGTGATTGCACAAGGGCATCGAAATATCGCGTGTATTTCGGCCCCGACAGCCTCAAACGACCGTGCAAGAAAGCGGGTTGAGGGCTTGCAACTGGCTTTGTCAGAGGCCGGGTTAGATCCCGCTGAGATGCCGTTGGTCGAGATCCCATACGGGATCGAAAATGGTGGCATTGCCATGCGGCAAGCCTTGGCCGATGCGCCCAACACCACCGCCGTTTTATGCGGCAACGATGTTTTGGCAATTGGTGCGTTGCGCGCGGCCCATGAATTGGGGCTTAGCGTCCCCGGCGATATTTCAGTGACCGGCTTTGATGATATTGAGATCGCCAGCCTTGCCCAACCGGCTTTGACCACAGTGCATCTGCCGCACCGTGAGATGGGCCGCCGGGCTGCGACCATCCTGATGCAAATGCTCTCTGGCACAGACGCGGTGAGCAGCATTGAGCTACCCACCGATATCCGGTTGCGAGACTCTTTGGCCCCACCAAAAGCGCGCTAGCTTGCAGTCTTGAGCGCAGGCTCTGCGCCGTCCATCGCGGCCCAATTCAGATCGCCTGTATACCGCCACGCCATCTTGCCTTCGCCATCCAGCGCAAAGAGATGTAGCCAGCCATTGTCAAACAAGTCCCGCACGCCCGCATGGCGAGCAAGCACATCTGACATCGCCTCCCGCGGAGCCTCGATACACACAGACAGCCGGAGTGGATCATGGGCATATGCTTCGCCTTCATGCACCGATTGCCACGGCAATCCCGCCCGTAGCGGCCCGCCATTTCCTTCGATCACGCCGATCCCGCCCACAACATTATGCAGCAGTTTGTTACCCGCGCCGAAAGTATCAGGTGCTGTGGTTGAGCCGTAATATTGCAAGCTGATCCAGCTTGCCACGACCACTGGCGCCGTCATGATCAATTCAAGAACGCCAAAACCGTCATCCTTTTGCCAATCATAGTCATGCAGGAACGCCCGGCCAGCAAGCGGCTTGCCGGTTGTCCGGCTCCGCGGCGCGGCGATAAAGGCTTTGCAGCCCGCCAATGCCCATTCGGGCCGCGTTTCAGCCCAATCCCGAGCACGTAGCGCGATATCTTCGGGCGTGACTGCCCGTGGCAGGCGCAGCGCGCGATCTCCCCGGCTGATGGCACCGGCACGGGCGAACCAATCCTGCGCCAGGGCCAGATCTTTGCCATGCCCAGACAGCGGTTGATCTGTTTCGTAGATCGTCATGCTGTCAGTTGTGGTGTCATGCAAAGCCCCTACAAAGCGCGTATCTTCGGGGATCTTGATCCCTCGCTCAACCAGCCCGGTCCGAACTTCTGGGCTATTCAGCAGCCCCGCCAAAAGCCGTGCATTTACTTCACCCGAATACCCCCCGCACGCCCCGCAATGCAGACCGCTTGCAAACGGGTTGTTGACAACATTGGCGCCATGCCCAGCCAACACCACCAACCGCGCGAAATTGCCTGTGAAGGACATCGCACGCAGGATTTTTTCGGCAGCATCAATCTGCGCAGGCAAATCCAACCCTGGATCCAACCTTGGTGCCGGGCCGCCGGGCGCTTCGTTCGTGTTCATGTGCAGCGCGTCGCGCAACAGCTTGCCCGCATAAACGGGGCCCATCGTTTCCACAAACGCAAAGGACGACACCGCAGCCAGCTTGAACCGCCCCCATGCCCGTGAGGCGCGCGCCTTGAACCGTGCGTTTTGATCCACGCCCAGATCATCGCCCACAGATGTGGAGCAAACGCCGGGATTAAGCAGCACAGGCAAGCGGCGCTCTTCGATGTCTGAGGCAAACCCCTTGTGCGCAGGGGTAAGGCCAAAGAACCCCGCAAAGCCGAGCGTCCGAATGCCCGGATCCACGCTTTCCAACGCCCGGCGATACACTTCGGACCGCACGTCGATACAAAAGGCCGCCTGAAGCGCGGGCCGGTCTTTGGAGGGTTTTGGCGCAGGGGCGGACAGCGTATCCGCCAAATCACGCTGCACGCTGCGCTCCCATGCGCCTTGGAGGATCGCGTTGATCGCAAGCGCCTCATCCGCCTGAACCGGGGCCGCATGGGCGCGCAGGATCTCGGCCCATGTTTCTCCGATCTTGCTTTCATACTGAATAAACAGCGCCTCTTCCCAAAGCAGCCGGATGGTGAGCAGATCGGTGATGGTGGCCTCGGCCTCACCTGCCAGCTCTGCCTGCCACAAATGCTGCCGCGCCACCTGTGCCCAGCCACCCAGCGTAAAGAGCAGCTGGTGCAGATAGGTCTCGAGAGACGCTGCAGTCAGGCCCAGAGTTGCCGCTGCCCGCTGGCGTGCTTCATCAGCCGTGTCTGGCGTTTCACTGATGAATTGCGCAAAGCCGCTCAGGCCCGCGATTTCGGGCGTGAGGTCATGGGTTGCCGCGCCGCGCCACGCATCATAGGCGCCGCGCCGTTTGGGGGCGGCCCAAAGCGCCTGCCCTTGATCGAAATAACCCGCGGCCCAGTTTCCGAACCGATCCATGACCAAATCCGGCCAATCGGTACCTGAAGCATCCGCCGCAAGATCCGCCACCGTGGGCAAAGCCTCCGGCGTGGCTTCGGCCAAGGCCGCCGCGCGTTTGAGCTTTGCCAGATCCGGGCCACCTGCCTGTGCGGCCAAAGCGGCTTCCAGATCCGCATCGGTAAGAGAGCCATCGTCTATGCGCTCCTGATACCAACTGCGCGGCATCGTGACAGGCACCCCGCCCACGCGGCCCAGCCGCGCGCCTACTTGGGCAAGCGTCTCATGGGCCTGACCCAGATACGGGTTCACTGCAACCGAGGACGCCAAAGGCCAAACCGGCGGGATTGCACGTGCCGCCGCGTCCGAGGCTTCATGCAACTTTTTGTTCGAAATCTTGGAGGAGGTTGTCATCAGTTTATTCCCTTCGCTCACTTATTGGGTCCGCTTGTGTGACCAGCCGCCCAGCAGCTTGTCGAACACAGCATTGGCATAAAGCCCGTTCTTAAGATGGACGCGCAGGCCCGCTGCCGCCGGGTGGTGCGCCCACAGCGGAAAGAGCGCTTGTGCATAGGCGACAAGCCCGAAACTCAGAAGAGCAAGGACAATCAATGCCCACTCCAAGGGGCCGGGCGCAGGCGTCGTTGGCACCGTTCCCTTCATCAGCCATTCGGATCCGGTTTGCAGTGCAAAATAGCCCGCCGCCGCAGTCACCGAGTACATCGCCGTGCGCTGGGTCAACACCGTGGGTGCGGTATCGGCCAAACCCTGAGCCAAAAGATACGCAACGCCGAAGATCAGGATCGCCCCAAGGGCAATCGCCTGTGGGCTTTTGCCGTCTAGCCCAAAGAGGAACGCCACACCCGCATAGATGACCAGCGCCAGCGCAAACGCCCGAACAACCGCCCAACCATTCGGGATCGCAACCGGACCCGGCCGGTTGATCGCGGCCACGCTCTCAACCGCAGAGCCAGAGGCGAGAAAAGCATGCGCCTTGTAAAGAGAGTGCGCAACGATGTGCAAAAGCGCGATAGGAAAGAGCGCCAAACCACATTGCAGGATCATAAACCCCATTTGCGCGACGGTTGACCATGCCAGCGATGTCTTGACTGCAGATTGGGTCAGCATCACCAGCCCGCCAAAGAGCGCTGTAAAACCACCGATCATTACAAGCACCGCAAGCACGCCGGGCGCCAGCAGCATCACATCCGCAAACCGGATCAGGAGAAACCCGCCCGCATTGATCACGCCCGCATGGAGCAGCGCGGAGGTTGGCGTTGGTGTTTCCATCACCTCAGTCAACCAACCATGGGTGGGGAACTGCGCAGATTTCAGAATTGCGGCCAGCGCCAAAGCACCTGCGATCCAGCCCGCATAGGGGGAGCCATTGCCCTCAGATGCCGCTGCTAGGATCTTGGCAATGTCGCCGGTCCCATAAGCAATCAGGCAGAGCACGCCCGCGATCAGCAATGCAGCATCCCCTAACCGCGCTGTGACCCATTTCTTGCGCGCCGCACGTTGCGCCGCGATTCGATCCGGATAGTGCAGCAGCAGCTTGTGCAGAAAATAGCTTGTTGCGATCCACGCTATTGCCAGTTGAAGCAGGCTCCCTGCGATCACAAGCATCATCACAGACGCCAGCGTCGCGCACATCCAACCGGTATAGGGGCCCTGCTGCGGTTCGCCGTCCATATAGGTTGCTGCGTAGCGCAGCACGACCCACCCCACAAAGCTGACCAGCAAAAGCATGACCGCACTGACCGCGTCCAAACGCACAGACAACCCCATCCCATAAAGCCCAACCATCGGAGAGCTTGCCGCGCCGAAGAAGATCAAGCCAATGCCAGACAAAGCCGCAACGCCCAGCGCAACAAGTGCGGCCGTCTCAACAGGCTTAAGAACGTCCGTCGGGCGCATGGCCGAGCCCCTAAACGCGGTCAAGGCAGCAAGAATCAACGCGATCGGTGCAATAAGAGGGAGAGTGGCAAGAAACATGGCGCAAGGCCTCCGGTTTGGTCTTCTGGTTTGAGGCTACCTAGTGGGCTTCTTCAAAGAAGATAAATTCATTGTTTGCGTCAATTCGTTCACTTAAAAAGAACGAAAGGAGCCTTGAATATGCCCGAGTTCAACTATCATCATCTGCGTTACTTCTGGGCCGTCGCCCATGACGGAAACCTGACACGCACAGCTGAGCGGCTGAACCTTTCACAATCCGCAATCTCAACACAGATCAAGCTGTTAGAGGCCACTTTGGGCCATCCGCTGTTTGAGCGGCGCGGGCGGCAACTCTTGCTGACGGAAGCAGGCCGGATCGCTCTGGATCATGCCGACACGATCTTTGCCACCGGTCAGGAGCTGTTGGGCACGCTCAAGGAAAAGGGCCGCGTGCGCCAAGCAATCCGCATTGGCGCTTTGGCCACCCTTTCGCGCAACTTTCAGATGGAATTCCTGCGTCCCATCCTTGGCCGCCCAGACGTTGAGGTGATCTTGCGCTCAGGCGCGACGGCTGAGCTTCTTCAGGCTCTTGAGGCGCTCAATCTTGATGTGGTTTTGATCAACCGCCCCCCAGCGCGGGACGCGGTCACGCGGTTTGTGTCACACCGTTTATCTGATCAACCAGTCAGTCTTGTTGGGACACCCGAGCGTTTGGCCAAAGGCGGAACCGCGGCAGAACTCATCGCCACGCAGCCTGTGATCCTTCCAACAGCGGATACGGGCGTGCGGATCGGCTTTGATTCATGGGCGGATCGGTTGGGCCTGCGCCCCCAAATCGCCGCAGAAGTGGATGACATGGCAATGATGCGCTTGCTGGCTCGCGAGGGTACCGGTCTGGCCGTCCTGTCCCCAATCGTTGTTCAGGATGAGCTGAGCAACGGCAAGCTGATCGAAGCGCACCAGCTTACCGATATCTCCGAGCGGTTCTATGCGGTGACAATCTCGCGCCGGTTCCCCAACCCAATCCTCACAGAACTGCTAGAAAAGCGCGCCATCTGACGCCCGCTAGCTCGGATCAATAACGCGGTTCGCTTCTGGATCTTCAGCGTCATAGGGCAGCGCGGCGAGGGCCTCCCACAGCGTCTCCGGGATCTCGGCTGCTACCCAATCCAAGGTTTGTTGGACGCGGGTTGGTTTGGTCACCCCAATCACGGTGCAATCCACCAGTGCTGCACGCAGGGAGAACTGCAGAGCCGCTGCACCCAGAGCCACGCCATGGTCGGCACACAGGGACTCGATCCGATGCACCGGGGCCATCGCGGCCTCATCTGCGTCTTGATAGGTAATCTTTTGCATCGCACCGGAGCCTTTGGCGAGCACCCCGCCTGCGTAAGGTGCCGCATTGAACACCGCCATTCCACGCGCGCGCGCATCTTCAAAGACCGGCTTTGAGGCGCGATTCAAAAGCGTGTATCGGTTGTGGTTCAGCGCGATATCAAACGGCCAGTCGCGCAAAAGCGGCGCCATCATATCAACTCGCCCCATAGCAAGGCCCGTAGCCTCAACCAGCCCTTCCTCCTTGAGCCGCATCAATGTGTCCAGCGCGCCGCCTGCACGGGTGATTTCAGACAGGTCGCGCGCATGCTCTGGATCGTGCAAATGCAAGATTTGGAAGCGATCAAGGCCCAGCGCCTCAAGGCTCTCTTCCGCAGATCGGCGCACTTGATCCCCGTCAAACCGGCCCGTTTCCATATCACGGTCGAGCTTGGTCGAAACCACAAAGCCCTCGGGCAGCCCGCCACGCTCCCGGATCACACGACCCATCCGCGCCTCGCTACGGCCCATCCCGTAATTGCGCGAGGCATCGATTACGTTGGACGGCCCGTCAAAGATCGCGTGCAGCGTCTTGAACGCCACGCCTTCTTCAACCGCATACCCATAAGTGCCCGGCATATCACCCAAAGCAGACGTGCCAAATCCAAGCGGCGTGATCTCTAACCCGGTTCGTCCAAGCTTCACTTTTTTCATGCGTGCCCTATTTTCTAGCTTCCAGCAGCCTATCGCAACCGGTCACACACTCCTAATTGAGAATAATTCGCAAAAATACTTGACGATTGCGATTGATTTGCATTTACAGAAGACGGCTTTGCACAGGAGACGCACATGTCATCACCGATCAAACAAGGGCTCACTGCCGCCGCTTTGGCGACATTTGGCGCATTTGCAGCCACAACATCTGCGGCAGAAGACAAGATGAAGGTTGTCACAACCTTTACCGTTTTGGCTGATATGGCCGCCAACGTGGCCGGCGACACGGCTGAGGTTGTCTCAATAACCAAGCCCGGCGCGGAAATTCACGGCTATCAACCCACACCGGGCGATCTGGTGCGTGCGTCGGACGCCGACCTCATCTTGTGGAATGGGTTGAATTTAGAGCTCTGGTTCGAGCAGTTCTTGTCGAACCTCGGTGACATACCCTCAGCAACGCTGACCGAAGGCATCGACCCGATCGGCATCGGCTCTGGCAGCTATGAAGGCAGACCCAACCCGCATGCCTGGATGGGTTTGGACAATGCGCTGATCTAT
>CALKJA010000092.1 GCA_937995865.1 uncultured Paracoccaceae bacterium
GTAGGCTCCCCTTGTTTAATCTAAACCTCAACTCTCTCAGGGTATTTTCTGCTGCAGCGCGACATGGAAATTTCTTGCGAGCCGGCGCCGAGTTGAACCTTTCGCAAGGCGCCGTTTCTCAACGGATCAAACAGCTCGAGCTCGACTTGGGCCTCCTGTTGTTTGAGCGCGAGCCACGTGGTGTATCTTTAACGAAAGCGGGGCGGGAGCTTGCGCAGACCGTTGAGACATCGCTTGAGATGATTGAAAAAACCTCGTGCCGTATCCAGACGCTTGGCAATGAAATCACCGTGCATGTCTCGCCCTCAATTGCGCGCAAATGGCTGACCCCGCGATTGTCGGCGTTTTCCAAATTGCACCCAGAGTTTAAGCTTTCGATTGAGGCCCGTGCTGACGTTTTGGCTCGGCCTCTGCATCACAATGAAATTGCGATGCGGCATGGAACAGGGTTCCCAACAGTGAAAGGTCAACAATTGTGCCCGCTCATTGAGATCGAGCTTGTGGCAGTGTGTAGCCCAGACCTGAAGGGGCTTGGTTTGCACCCCGACATCTCGGAAATTCTGACCGCGCCGCTTATTCAAGATACCCATCGCAGATGGGACGTTCTGTTCAATCAGCAGCATGCTATCAAGCGGTCAGAGCCGTTGAATTTCAACTCAGCGGCATTAGCGATTGATGCTGCAATCAACGTACAGGGCATCGCAATCGCACCCTCGGTGTTTGTGCAAGAAGACATAGCGGCTGGGCGTCTAAGGGAAATCTGGAAGGATCCAGAACCTTCCGCAGAGTATCTATTTCTGGTTTGGCCCAAGCAAAAAACCTCCTTCGAACCGGTGAACGACGTGATTAAATGGGTGCAAGCCGAGTTTGCATCAGTCGAGCCCGAATAGGGATCAGCTTTCAAGTTTGTCAGGCCTAAATCGCATGACAAACGCGGCGGTCAAAATCAGTGGTGGAATCGCTGTCAGCGATAGCACGGTCCAGCTCAGGCTTGTCACGATGGCACCTGACCCAAACGCGCAAACGGTTGATACCAGCGCAATAATTGTGTTGTTCGCACCCTGCACGAAAGCGCGATTTTCTACAGGCACGACCTTTACGAGCATCGTCGTTGCGCCGATTATTCCAAAATTCCAACCAACACCCAAAAGGATCAACGATCCGTAGAAATGGGTTTGGGTCAATCCACTGGCCGCAATTGCAGCAGCGAGTGTTGTTAACGCAAGACCAAGCATCGAGATATGCGTTGTGCCGTATCGTTTGATAAGTACTCCGGTCACAAAGCTCGGCGCGAACATAAACACAACGTGCCAGCGGATGACGTCCCCCGCTGTTTCTTCACTTAAACCGCACCCGATCATCGCCAAGGGTGTTGGCGACATCAAAAGGACCATGATGGCTTGCGACACAGTTCCAATGACTATGGCGGTGATTACAGGGCGATGCGACAACTCCGCAAGCTTGGTCTTGTTGGAGGTTGCTTGTGTTTCGCTTTGTGGCTCTGCCGGTTGCGATATGAACAAGAGAGGCGCGATTCCGATCATGCTCAAAGCAGACAAGGCGGCATAGGCCCCCGCGAGTGGCACTGCCGCAATGGAGTCTTTCGTCAGAATAAATAGCTCGGGTCCAGCGAACGCTGCGATCAGCCCAGAGGTCAGCATCAGCGAGATTGCAATCGGCTGCCAGCTTTCAGAAACAACCTCTGCTGCAGCAAACCGGAAATACTGATAGCACGCGAGAGCAGCCCCCAATGCAGCATGTCCAAGACATAGCAAAAAGAAGCTAGATTGCATCAGCGCATACGCGCAGATCGCTCCGCCGACGACGGCCAATCCTGCGCCAACGATGAAACCAATTTTCCGGCAATAGCGGTCCATCAACCATGCGAATGGCCCGGTTGCCAAAAGCCCTGCCAACATCTGAACGGAGGGTGGGAATGTTACCAAAGCTGGTGAAGGTGCAAGACCAAGACCGGCCAACCCACCAAGGATAATTAGCATTGGCATAGCTGCGGCAAGGATCGTGTTGGCACTGATCAAAGCAACGAAGTTGAGGTTGGGAGCATATGCGGATGGCATAGATATATTCGTTCCAAATGAGTTGACACGCCCGTGCATAATCGACAATCAAATTGTCATAAATGTCAAACGGGCGTCAAAAATGGACAAACGGCCTCAACCACGCACATTGGATGTATTTATATTCGACGGTATCAATATCCTTGATGTGGCAGGCCCTGTTCAGGCTTTCGATACCGCGCGGTTTGATGCGCGAAAGATGTATCATCACCGTTATGTCAGTCTGGACGGCCAACCCGTGCGCGCGTCTTGCGGGTTAGGCCTGATGGCAGAAGGCAAACTGAGTGACCAATCGACGTCGGATGACCTGCTTGTCCCCGGCGGTGGGGTTGACCAATTCCTAAGCCACGATGCGCTTCTACGGATTGTGGCCGCCAAAGCCTGTGCACCTGGTGATGGACGGATCATTTCTATTTGCTCAGGCGCGCTCATTCTGGCGGCTGCAGGCGTACTAGACGCGCGCCTCGCCACAACCCATTGGCGGCGGGAAATCAAAGTTCAAGACTATCCTAATGTGCTCTGGGATCTGGACCGGATCAGCACCGAGTCTGACCGGATCTATACCTCGGCGGGCGTCACAACAGGAATCGACTTGGCCTTGGCAATCATCCGCAAGGATTGCGGGAACACGACTGCGCTTGAGGTGGCGCGCGAAATGGTTGTTCAACTGCGCCGGACCGGAGGTCAAAGCCAATATGCGATGCATTTAGCAGGCCAGTTCACCCCGGACGATAGCTTGACGCGTTTGATCGAGACCATAGTCGCGCAGCCAGAACGCGCATGGGCGCTAGACGATCTGGCCAATGAAGCAAGCATGAATGCCAGGACCCTTACGCGGAGATTCAAAAAACACCTCAATCTATCACCAGCACAGTTCGTGGAGAAAATTCGCATCGATCATGCGCGCGGTTTGCTCGGTGACAACATCCCAATGCAGACGGTCGCGGTCAAAAGTGGATTTGGTGATCTACAGCGCATGCGGCGCGCGTTCCAGCGGCGGTTTGGGGTCAATTTGGGAGAGTATATTTCCGTGTTCGGGGCCAAACAGGGCGCGAAAAGGGACTAAGGATTGCCATGCTCTGCAACGAGAGTTCAATGACGCGTAAAGGCTATTCTTGAACCCGCAATGCTACATCGGCGTCCTGCGGCGAACGCGCCTCAACATACTGCGAACGATCCATCGATGTGCGATCCCGACGGGCACCATATAGAGATGCCCGAACCAATTATGCACTTGCACGGAAGACGTGAGTGATAAGATCGGCCCGTTGGTCGAAACACAGGTCATAACATCAAGGTGCACGTCCCGTTCCGTCAGGACCAATGTTGCTTCGTCCACATCTTCGGCCAAAAAGAAGTCTAGATACTCGCCAGAGATTACGGCGCCAGTTGCCGTTACGCTGAACCCCCCCAATCTTTTTCACACCAAATAGAGAAGATAAAGCATCCCGGATTTTGAACGCGTATTTCAAGACGGGCTGCGGATTGGCCATTATAAGGTTCCAACATTGTAGCGCCGTAAACCAACGGTCCAATTCGGCGCATTGCGTATCAAAATAGTTCAAGCCTTTTAACGGCCCGAGAATGCGCACGTTGCTGTTTTCAAGAACGATCACCTTTCAAACCTAGCTGCATCGCAGCATTCCACAATAGCCAAACGCTTTGAAGTAAGGGTTTTAAGCTAGCTCACAACGTGCAGCGACCACGCTGGTTTCATACCGCGAAACCATCAGGCTATTTGTGCAACAAGATCGCGTGGGCACATAAGCGAAAACGCAATGTCGCCCGGGCGCGGGCGGCCCTAACGGCGAAAGTTAACATGCGTGATTTTTCAGCTAAGAGATATGCAAACGGCGCCCCTTAGATCAAGGGCCACATAACCGCGCCAAGACCAATGGAACAGAGGGCTAGAATAGCGCGGAGATTGTGCTGCCCAGTTTGACAACACCTCCGGTTCATGCACCTTCGGCGAGAACCATTTTCTCCAGATGAACTAAGATGCTTCACAGGGGTTTCTATGATCACGATTGATACTCCTGTCACCTATCCGGTCCCCGCTCCGACACGGGCTGATGTTGTTGTGATCGGAGGCGGCATAATCGGTGTCTGTACAGCTCTTTTTGCAGCGCGTGCCGGGCATAAGGTTGTTCTTTTGGAAAAGGGGCGCATCGCCGCAGAACAGTCCAGCCGAAACTGGGGATGGATCCGCCAACAAGGGCGGGATCCCGATGAGCTCCCAATCATGCTTGAAGCCAACAGGCTCTGGCGTGAGTTGTCGACACAAACCAACACCGATTTCGGATTAAGACAAACCGGTACGACGTATTTGGCCCGAACAGACGCTCATATTCAGGGGTACGAAGATTGGCTTCCTTCCGCTGACGCCCATGATCTGGACAGTCGGATTTTATCTGCAGCAGAAGTCGCCGCAAAGTTTCCAGGCATGCAAACCACAGGCATTAAGGGGGCTTTGGTCACCCCGTCTGATCTGCGTGCAGAACCTTGGGTCGCGGTGCCAGCTATTGCGGCGATTGCCAGCCGCGAAGGCGTACATATTGTGGAAAACTGCGCCGTGCGCATGTTGGACATTGCCGCAGGCCGGGTTGCGGGAGTGATCACCGAAGCAGGCCGCATCAGCGCGCCCGCTGTTGTGCTGGCGGGCGGAGCATGGTCTTCGCTGTTTTTGCGAAATCATGGCATCAATATACCGCAACTCTCGGTCCGCGAGAACGTGGCAGCAACGGAACCTTTGCCAGACATTCACGCCGGAGCCGCGGCCAGCCGCAAAGTGGCGTTCCGCCGGCGTGTTGACGGGGGGTATACTTTGGCTCCTCCGGGAGCGCCTGAATTGTTTGTTGGGCCCGATGCGTTCCGCGCGTTTCCTAAATATTTGGCTCAGCTCCGCGCAGAGCCGTTTGGCCAACGTTTGCATCCGTTTGCTCCCAAAGGATTTCCAGATGCATGGGGCACAGCGCGGCGCTGGAATGCTGAACAAACAAGCCCGTTTGAGGCAATGCGCGTTCTTAATCCGGCGCCAAACAAGCGCAAAATAGCAAAGCTGCTCCGTGATTTTCAACATATGTTCCCGGGATTGCCACCGGTTCGGCTCAAAGCGGTCTGGGCTGGGATGATCGATACCATGCCCGATATCGTGCCCGTTGTGGATCATGCATCGGCGTTGCCCGGCCTAACGATTGGCACTGGTATGTCCGGCCACGGCTTTGGTATCGGACCAGCCATGGGGCGTGTTCTCGCGGCGATGGCATTAGGCGGGGAGGTTGGCTATGATCTGAAGCGTTTCCGCATGTCACGCTTCACCGACGGCAGCCCGATGCGCCCGGGTCCAAACGTCTAAAGCACCAAGCGATCATTCCACACCTTAACGGCTTTGCCGACGCGTTTGATCATCAGGCTCGCACTGGGACGAAAATCATAGCGCATTGAACACGAACGACACCTGCACAGCGGTGGATGCTCAACGTCTGCAGGGTATAAGGCGCCCCCAGCCCCATTCAGAAAAAGACCAGAACCTCAAAAAGGAGTTGGACAAAAAACGTTCAAAGGCTTTTGTGCAGCAAAGACTAGGCCTATAGGTCAGCGCATGTCGCAAAACCCTCCCAGCCTCCGCCCGGACCTCGCGCCCGCCGCCAAAATCAACGATGCGCCTCGACCGGGCCAGCCGACAATCGGCATGGTATCCTTGGGATGCCCCAAAGCGTTGGTGGACAGCGAGCGCATCCTCACACGCTTACGGGCCGAGGGATACGCAATCTCACCCGACTATAGCGGCGCTGAGGCCGTGATCGTAAACACGTGCGGATTTCTGGACAGTGCCAAGGCCGAAAGCCTTGAAGCAATCGGCGAAGCGCTTGATCAAAACGGCAAAGTCATCGTGACGGGCTGCTTGGGCGCCGAGCCTGATTATATCACCGGCGCCCACCCAAAGGTTCTCGCGGTTACAGGCCCCCACCAATACGAACAAGTGCTGGATGCGGTGCACGCCGTGGTGCCGCCCGCTCCGGACCCGTTTATTGACCTTCTGCCCGCGTCAGGCGTCTCGCTCACGCCGCGGCATTACAGCTATCTGAAGATCGCTGAAGGCTGTAACCACAAATGCAAGTTCTGCATCATCCCGGATATGCGCGGGCGGCTGGCGTCACGTCCCGCTCATGCCGTGATCCGCGAGGCGGAAAAGCTGGTCGACGCAGGCGTGAAAGAGCTATTGGTAATCTCCCAAGACACCTCGGCCTATGGCACAGATATCAAACACGCCACAGACCGTGGACACCGTGCTCATATCACCGATCTGGCGCGCGATCTGGGATCGCTCGGGGCATGGGTGCGACTGCATTATATCTACCCCTACCCCCATGTGCGCGATCTGATCCCGCTGATGGCGGATGGGCTTACCCTGCCCTACCTCGACATCCCGTTCCAGCATGCCCATCCCGATACACTGCGCCGCATGGCCCGCCCCGCAGCCGCCGAACGAACGCTGGACCGCATCGCCGAATGGCGCAACATCTGCCCCGGTATCACCCTACGCTCGACCTTCATCGTCGGCTACCCGGGCGAGACCGAGGCCGAATTCCAAACCCTGCTCGATTGGATGGACGAAGCGCAATTGGACCGCGTTGGATGCTTCCAATACGAGAATGTCGATGGCGCACGCTCCAACGCCCTGCCCGATCATTTGGCCCCTGAAGTCAAACAAGACCGCTGGGATCGATTCATGGAAAAGGCTCAGGCAATCTCCGAGGCCAAATTGGCAGCCAAAGTTGGCCAGCGCATGGATGTGATCATCGACGACATTGACACAGACGGCATCGCCACCTGCCGCACCAAAGCCGACGCGCCTGAGATCGACGGGAACCTGTTCATCGACGAGGGGACAGAAGGGCTGAACGTTGGGGATATCGTGAGCGTTGAGGTTGATGAAGCCGGGGAGTATGATTTGTGGGGAACCACAACAATCTAAGGCGCACGATGCGATCGCCTAACTTTCTGTTAAATCTTCCATTAGGGCTTGCGCTTGGAGCGCTGGCTGCTTTTGGTGTCGCATGGATGCTGGAAAGCGACCTTGAGCCTGAATTTAAAGAGTAGGGCATTTTCCTTTTAACTGCTTTGTTTGCAGCGCTCGTGGCTACATTTGCTACATACGGGCAGTTGCGCGCTATTCGCGCTACACAAGATCAAGCAGACGCAGATCGGCGCAGGCGCCTCTTAGCTGCAAAGTTGGAATTGCCCAGCGCGCTTTCGAATGTGATGGCTGTTTGCCGCACCGCTGTACATCTAGAGATTCGCGAACGAAACCAATATCGACGCCCATCTAAAAGCGCGCCTGAAGCGGGAATTGTCTTTCCAAACGACGTAGCCGATGTGCTTAGACGGGTTATCGCCGATGCAGAGCCCGCGGATGGCGAACATCTTGCTACCATTCTGCGCCACCATCAGATCGTTTTGGCCCGCTGGAACGGACGCAACGAAAACCCAGTTGGGTTTATCGACACAGGGCTTTTGACGTCAGCGATCGCACAAAACGTTGTATATTGGAGCTATATCCACGCCCTTGCCGCCGCTGCGTTTGGTTACGCGCGCGGAGGCCCATCAATTTCCAAGAAGATGACCGAGCATTCTGTTCTGTCGCTACTTCGATTTGAACACCTTGACCACGATCACGCTTCGGGCGCTCCTGAACCAGATTGGGGCACTTGTATTTCTGACGCAACACAGCTTTATCTGCGTGCCCACAAGAGCGGGAATTGGCTGTTGCCCTGACCGGCTACACCTCCCGCTCCCCAAACCTTCGTCCCGCGCTATCTCTACCCCATGACCAAAGTTCTTTATAACGCCGACTGCCCCGTATGCAGCTTTGAGATCAACCACTACGCCGCTTATGCGCGTGCGCAGGATCTTCCCATTCAGTTTGACGATCTCAACGGCGCAGATCGCGAATCTTGGGCGAACACTTGGGGTCTGGATGCAGACACCGCCGCGCGCAGGCTCTACGTCGAACATGAAAGCCAGCTTCTCTCGGGCATCCCGGCCTTCATCGTCCTCTGGCACCAAATGCCACGCTATCGCTGGTTGGCCAAAATGATCGCATTGCCCGGCATCAAGCAGATCGCATGCACAGGGTACGACTACATCCTAGCGCCGCTTATTTATCGTTGGCACAAGCAGAGAATTTCCAAGAAAACCGCCCAATAACAAGGCCCTCACGTAGGGTAATTCACTGATATCCGACCAAAGCACGAAACTGTCACAAGCGATTAACACAAACCGTGCTACGCTTTTCCGATGGCTTATATGTATACCCGCCCCGAACGGCTCGCCGATGGAACAATTCACGTACTCGGAATTGGCACCTCAATATGCGGCGCGGCCTTGCTCGTCGCCTATGCCCTGCGCACACAGAGTACCGCAGATATCGTCGCAGTCAGCATCTATTGTAGCCTTGTGATTTTCGCCTTCTCTGTGTCTGCGATTTATCACATGACCCCTTGGATCCGCGTGCGTCCTCTCCTGCAGCGGGTGGATCACGCCGCTATTTACCTCAAGATCGCGGCGACCTATACGCCACTGACCGTGATCATCGATACCGCCTTCGCGTATGGGGTGCTCGGCGCCGTCTGGACGCTGGCAGCCGCAGGGGCCATCGGAAAACTCACACAATTTCTTAAGCCCGGCGCTGTCTCCACGTTCGTTTATATCGCAATGGGTTGGGGCGCGGTGGTACTTATCTGGCCGTTGATGAATTCAGTGCCCCCATCTTCCCTCGCCTTGATGGTCGCAGGCGGCTTCCTTTATACAGTCGGCGCGCCCTTCAATCACTGGGAAACCCTGCGCTTCAATACCGCGATTTGGCATGGTTTTGTCCTCACAGCCTCCGCGCTTTACTTCGCCGCGATCGCATTGGCACTCGCCACGCCCTGACCGTACCCTTCATCTTTTCAGAAATACCTCGGAGAGCACGAGAGGCCGCGCCTCTCGTTCGCGGCGCAGCCGCGATCCGCCTCTCGCCACAGGCCCAATGGGCCGAAGGGGGAGGTAGGCGGGCCCAGCCTTACAAAAACCGCGCGACATCAGAGATTTTCAAGATACGCAGACACACATGTCTGCACATGCCGGAACCGATCGCCGCCCAAATGCTTGCCGCCATACCAGCGGGAAACGATCACCACATGATCCAAGAGCCCCTCACGCTCCAGCATTCTGCAAATGACCTGCCCTGCGCCCGCTTCCCCATCATCAGCTTTCAACGGGCCTCCTGAAGAAAACACAACTCCCCAAGAGTTATGTGTTGCGCGGGCGAAAGCCTTGCCGCGCTTCAGGGCTTTGAGCGTTGCATCAATATCAGCACGGTCACAAACCGCCGCACCGGACACTGCATATTTCGATCCCCGATCGCTCAGCACCGATTTCAGCACGCGCAGCTCACTCATTGGGGATCAAAAGCGTGCAGCCGTTTGGCGCACGGTCTGGATACGTTGCGCATTCGGCGGGTGCGTCCCAAGAAATCGGTTGCCCGGGTCTGGGATGCGCGAAAAGTATCGCGCGCCAATGACTGGGTCATAACCGCTCAGGATCGTAAGAACGGTGCCCAGCTCATCCGCCTCCAACTCAAAATCTTTGGAATAGCTGCGCGCGCCGACTGCCGCACCCAGTTCTTGGGCAGATTGTACGCCTTGGGCATTTGCCCCTGTCCGTGATGCAAGAACCCCAAAGATCGCAGCACCCAGCGTTGCATTCTTGCGCTGTCGCTCCAAATGACCCGCAATGTGATGTGCCGCCTCATGGCCCAAAACAAAGGCCAGCTCGTCGGCGTTGCGTACATCAGATATAAGTGTGCTGGTAAATCCGAGAAGCGGCCGCCCGTCTTCTTCTATCGTTTGAAACGCGTTTGGCGGCTGGCGGCGGTCTTCTATTACAATGATCCGGAAATCGCAGTTCAGCGCTGGTGCGCGACGGCGGCATTCTCGCTCCACCACCGGCTCCATACGTTGAACAATCCCCGCGAAACTACGCACGGTCTGGGGTTGAAGGGCGCCGCGCGATGGCTCCGGGACAACGATTGGCGCTGTCGTATCAGGTGCTTCAACCGCAACAGGCACTGCGCAAGCGGTCAGGGCTAAGACTGTCCCAAATGCCAGTAGCAATCGCATCATTTGGTGCGTCTCCTGCAGGTAATCGCCATAACGCTATCCCAGACAGCGCCTCGTTTCGGTAAAGATAGCGGATGCAAATCTGCGCGCCACCCCTAGCAGCACCAAGGCAGCGAGATATGAAGGAGCCAAAGCACCCAAAACCTCTCGCGCACCCCTTGCGCCCACTCACCACGCCGCTAGGCTGGCGCTATGTTTACCGTAGAGCATGACTTTGACGCCACCGTTGTGACCCTCGTTGATGAGGCGCCCGGCAAGCCGCGCCCCTTGCGGGAGGACGTAACTCTGAACGCCTTTGAGGATTGTGTGACTGTAGAACAGTTGGATCCGCGCACCGAAGACGTGCAAACGATCACTCTAAGCCTCCAACAAGTGCGTGATCTGGCCGCCGCTCTTAATGCGCCGGAAGGTGTCTACCGCACTGCGCAACAGCCCTAAGCGAGGTATAGATGACCCAGAAGAACATCGGCTTTTATTGGGATGAACGCTGCTTTTGGTTTTCTGGTGGTAACTATGCATTCATGGCACCGGTGGGTGGTTTGGTACAGCCTGCCATGGGTGGCTTGCCAGAGAACCCAGAGACAAAGCGACGCTTCAAAAACCTGCTTGATGTGTCTGGCATGATGGCCCATCTGGCCCCAGCGAGCGCTGATGCGGCCACGCAAGAGGATCTTTTGCGCGTCCACCCCGCCAGCTATTTGTCCGAGTTCAAACGCCAATCAGATGCGGGCGGTGGCGAGCTTGGATTGCGCGCGCCCTTTGGGCCCCAAGGGTACGAACAGGCAGCACAGTCTGCGGGCCTTGCGAAACGTGCCCTTGCGGACGTGCTTTCAGGCGCGGTCAGCGATGCTTACGCCCTTAGCCGCCCGCCCGGGCACCATTGTCTTCCAGATCGGCCCAATGGCTTCTGTGTCATGGCAAATATTGCGATCGCTCTTGAAGCCGCACGTGCAACTGTATCTGGGCTCCGCGCGGCTGTTTTGGATTGGGACGTCCATCACGGCAATGGAACCGAAGCGATTTATCTGGATCGCGATGACACGCTCACCCTGTCAATTCACCAAGAGCGCAACTACCCATTGGACACAGGCGGCTCCGAAGTGCGCGGCGCTTCGGGTACGAATATCAATATCCCGCTTCCGCCTGGTGCAGGACATGTAAGTTATCTGGCAACGATGGAGCAAATCGTCTTGCCCGCGCTGCGCCAATTTCAGCCCGATATCATCATCGTCGCCTGTGGTTTTGACGCTGCTGCTTATGATCCGCTGGGCAGAATGCTTGCATCGGCGGCCACGTTTCATGCCATGACGACACAGGTCAAACAGGCTGCGCAGGACCTATGTGACGGGCGTCTCGTTCTTGTACATGAAGGAGGGTATTCTGAGGTCTATGTCCCGTTTTGCGGCCACGCTGTGATTGAGGCTTTGGTCCCAGAAGGGCCAAAAGCGGCCGACCCCTTTGCTGATACGCTCCACAAACGCCAACCCAACGCCAGCTTTGACAGATATGTGGCTGGCTTGATTTCAGAAATGGCGGGCGGGTTTGGATTTTGAGCGCGGGTTGAGCCAAACCTGCCCGTGCCACTAGGAGCGGATGACCGCCGCGATCCTCTTGCTCGTCCAAGCTCCACGCCAAATCCTTGTCGCTCTGCATCTTGAAACGGCGATCATTATGCATGACATGAAAGGAACACTTTGCACGCAGACCCGAGGGCCCTATGGCTGAAATCTCCTCTGGGCAGGCCTTCCTGCTGACCCGCCGTTCCCGGCCTTACAAGCTTTTGAGCCGCCCGGCACCGCCAAGACCCCAGATCGAAGTCATGCTGCGCATCGCATCGCGCACGCCAGATCACGGCAAATTGGAACCCTGGCGTTTTGTTGTGATAGAAGAAGCGGCCTTGCGCAGAATCGCAAAACAAGCCCGCGACGCGGCAGCGCGGCTTGGGGTGGATCCGGATAAAGCCGCCCATGCCTATGAGATCACGCCCTTTGCAATTGCTGTCATCGAAAGCCCCGTAGAGAGCGACAAAGTTCCACCGATTGAGCAAAGCTACTCCGCAGGTGCAGTGTGCCTTGCGCTTTTGAACGCAGCGCTCGCGGGCGGATGGGGTGCAAACTGGTTGTCAGGAGCGGTGAGCCACGAAGCACGCTTTGCATCTGAGGCTTTTGGGGTTCAGGCCCATGAGCGTATCGCCGGCATAATCCATATGGGGACAGTGCGCCAAACGCCGCCTGATCGGCCACGGCCAGACCTTAATGCAAAGACACGTTGGATGCGCCAATGATTGTTTCATCGATGCTCAAAGCGCTTGGACAAATGGGCGACCCGCGCTTTCGAAGCGTCCTAATGCGAGGGATTGGTCTGACAATTGCACTGCTCATTGGGGCCTATGCGCTCTTGCTTTGGTTGATCGAATGGACGCTGGGTGATGGGGCCACTTTGCCGCTTGTCGGTGAGGTGTCATGGTTCGGAGATCTGCTGAGCATTGGGTCACTCTTTGTGATGCTACTGCTGTCTGTCTTTTTGATGATCCCGGTGGCCTCGGCCATTACCTCGCTGTTTTTAGATGAGGTTGCGACCGCGGTTGAAGACGCCCATTACCCGCGCGCGACTGCAACCAGCCCCGTGCCGTTTTGGGATGCATTGCGAGATTCCGTAAACTTTCTGGGCGTCTTGATCGGTGCCAATCTGCTGGCGGTCCTGCTTTATGTGATGCTCCCGCCCGCAGCCCCGTTCATCTTCATCGCGATGAATGGGTTTCTATTGGGTAGGGAGTATTTCACGATTGCCGCAAGTCGGCATCTGGGACGCGCAGGAGCCAAAGACATGCGTGCGCAACATTCCCGCACGATTTGGATCGCTGGCTGCCTTATGGCGATCCCTTTGACCATTCCAATCCTAAATCTTGTGATCCCGATCTTTGGTGCAGCCACGTTTACCCATCTTTATCATCAACTCACCCGACACCCTCAGCGGTAAAAAGGCTTTTGGAAAAGCCTTGTCAAAACTCTTGCAAGAGTTTTGCTCCGCGCGGATGAGCAACGCGTCACGGGAGAGCTTTGATCAAAGATCG
>CALKJA010000093.1 GCA_937995865.1 uncultured Paracoccaceae bacterium
CCCCTCCCTCTTCGGCAGCTTACGCTGCCTGTGACAAAAGGCGGGCGCGCTGCGCGCGCTGTCAGTTCTTAACGAAAGGCCTGCGATTTTTTCGCTTGGGGGACCACCCCCAAACCCCCGGAGTTTCAGGGATCATTGAACGATGATGCCGCATGCAGATGTGAAAAGGGCGGCCCGTATTTTGGGCCGCCCTTTCCATTTTGATAAGAGATCTAGCTAGACGCGGCCCTTCCACGGCACGAGCAGAGTCTCCAACTTGCGGATGCCCATATCAATAAGGAAGCCGATGATGCCAATTAAGATGATCCCTACAATGACGATATCGGTCAGCTGAAATTTGGATGCGACCATTATCATCATTCCAACGCCGCGCTCCGCAGCGACAAGCTCTGCGGCCACAACCGTGCCCCAGCACACACCCATCGCAACACGTGCACCCGTAAAGATCTCAGGAAGCGAGTTGGGGATGATCACCTTGCGCAAGATCTGCCACTTGGACGCCCCAAGCGAGTAGGCTGCGTGAACCTTGGTTATCGCAACACCTGACACCCCTGATCGGGCGGCGATGGCCATGATCCAAAGTGCGGCTAAGAAGAGCAGGATCACCTTTGATGCCTCGCCGATCCCGAACCAGATAATCATCAGCGGGATCAGTGCCAGTGGAGGCACCGGGCGCATGAATTCGACGATCGGATCAAACCAACCGCGTGACCAATTCGTAAGACCCATCGCATATCCCATTGGGATGCCCAACGCGGCACCCAGCAAGAACCCGAAAATAACCCGTTGAAGTGAGATCGATGTGTGCTGCCACAGGGTAAAGTTCTGATACCCTTCAGCGTTCAGGCGGAAGAACCGTTCAAGCACCACCTCAGGCGCAGGAAGGTAAAGCCGTTGCATGCGAAAACCGGTTTCAGGCTCAAAAGTTGGCGTGCCCTTGTCAGTAAGCCCAATGGTTCCGCCGTCGACCGCGATCTTGTCACCGGGTTCAACCGCCTGCCCATTCAGCGCAGTGATTATTGAGCCATCCGACTTTGACACGTCATCATTGCCCCAAACGTTGATCAGTTTGAACCCATAGCGCGCGACAGTGGTCGCATCGTTTTTGGCAAACCCATCACCGGGATCGACCTCTGGCGTCGCGGGTGCTTGGCCCGCATTTCCATCCGCGTCGCGCGTCATTTGAATGTCTTCGCGGTAGACCACCACCGTCACGTCAGCGTCATCCGTCGCCCCGTCCGGCAGCGTCGCCGTGTAGTTGAACGTCAACGTTCCCGAAAATGGTCCCGGCATTTTGGGCAACGGCAGGGACGAGTTTGTGAACGCGACCCATAGCAAAAAGATCGTAATAACTGAGAGGACCGAGGCCGCCCTGTTGGCCTGAACCGCGCTTTCATCGCCAAAGGTTACTGTCTTTAGTGACGTATAGCTTACTTGCGAAAAGAAGGTCTCGGTGATCCAGCGGACAACAAAAAACGATCCGACAAAGGCCCCGACGTAGAGAGCAAGTACTAAAAGTCCGGTCATGCGCTTTCCTCCGTACGGCCCATAATTTCTTCTTCCATGTCCCAGATCATGCCAAGGATTTCCTCGCGCGTTTTGTTGTATTCTGGGTGTTTCTTAACTTCGCGCAGGTCATTGCCTGCGCCAAGATCTGCAAAGGGAAGCCGGTACTCTTTGTGAACGCGGCCGGGACGCGGCGCCATAACCAAAAGGCGTTCGCCCAAAAGCAGCGCTTCCTCAACGGAGTGCGTAATAAGGATAATTGTCTTGCCGGTTTCTTTCCAAAGATCCAACACAAGTGATTGCATCTTTTCGCGGGTCAACGCGTCAAGGGCGCCCAATGGTTCATCCATAAGAATCACATCCGGGTCATTTGCCAAGCACCGCGCGAGCGCTACCCGCTGTTGCATCCCACCGGACAACTCATAAACGGCCTTTTCTTTGAAGTCTTTCAATCCAACGACTTCAAGCAAGTGGTCCACATTCTGCGCGCTCTCTTTACGCGACATGCCTTTCATATCCGGCCCAAACGCAACGTTGTCGCGCACGCTCATCCATTCGAACAGAGCACCTTGTTGGAACACCATCCCACGCTCGGGGGCTGGGCCAACCACAGGTACTGTATCAAGTGTAATCTGCCCGTCGGTTGGGGCCAGAAAACCAGCAACGATATTAAGAAGCGTTGTCTTGCCGCAGCCAGATGGGCCAAGCACGGACATCAGCTCACCAGATTTGATATTAAGCGTCACATTCTGAAGCGCTTGCACATGGCCACCGCCCGGCAAATCAAACCGCATAGAAATGTTATCGATTAGTAGATCAGACATAGGCGCAGAACTCCCCATGATCGCGGGCAGACGCGCCGCCCAGTCTGTAATGCTGTGGGTCGGTTTTGACCTACAGACCCTCGTGCAGGGTTTCTTTACTCACAGAACCCAAGAGGGGTAGTCAGGGCAGAGCCCCTTGAGAAAGCGAGGGAGAGAGGGCACCATGCCCCCTCCCCCAAACTATGGTTTACATCGCGTTTGCTGTGCCCAATGGGCCAACATTCACGTTGTCTTCGTAAGACGCTTTGGACGCATCGATTGATCCGGCTTCCACGAAGACGTCAGCAACGCCTTTCATGAATTCCTGAGCACCGCCGCCGAGCCACTTGGCCGCAAGTTGGTCTTCAACTGTCGGGAACACAAAGGTTGCCAGCGTAGAAGCTGTATCTTCAGGGCTCATACCCGCATCTTTAGCGATGGCTTGAAGCATATCGTCAGGGTTGCCGTCCGCCCATTGAGCGTTGGCATCTGCGGTCACTTCAAGGAACTTGGCAACAACATCTGCGTTCTCGGCAATGTAGTTCGAGGGCCCTGTTGTTACGTCGAACACCAGAATGCCCAGCTCTTCTTTTTCAGCGCCAGTCAACAGCACGTTACCGCTTTCTTTCATGCGGCGCAGAGCACCACCCCAGCCGCAAGCCATATCGACTGCACCTTGAGCGAGGGCTGCTTGGCCTTCGGCAGGCGCCATGTCCACGACCGTCAGGCTAGAAAGTTCAACGCCGAAATGGCTCATTTGCTTAAGAAAGCCGTAATGTGCCGCGGTACCAAGTGGCACAGCCACTTTCTTACCAGCAAGCTCATCCGCGCTTGATTTGTCGATTTCCAGAGCCGCGTTCACGACGCAGTTGTCATTTTCGGAGTAGGACACAGCCACGTCAACGATCTGAAGATCTTGACCAGCGGATGTTGCAACCACGAATGGCGGAACACCCTGAGATACGGACAGCTGGACATCACCAGATGCCATTGCTGCGGACATTGCGGTACCGGTGTCGAATGCGACCCAGTTCACTTTCATGCCCAGTGCTTCGTCATAAGTGCCGTTCACTTTGGCGTACTGGAATGGCATTGGCCATTCGAGAAAATATCCAACAGTGATTTCACCGTGGCCACCGGCAAAAGCCTGGCCTGCCATCAGAGCCGCTGCGGCGGCGCCCATAAGCATTTTTTTCATTTAATAGTCTCCCTTATTGAACGAGCGACCGCAGCTGACCCGCGTCGGTCCACCCTTCACGCGAAACCAAGCACGTTTGTCCCCGCCACAAAAGCTTTAAGTTTGGCAGCGCTTACATTGTGATGAATTCATGGGCGGAATTATTGGCGCTCACACTATTTATGGTGCGCCAAATGCAAGAAACGAGCGTCTGGGCTCATACGAAACTACATTCTGGCCCTATAGTCTCGTGCTTTGCTCGTTCTTAAGATTGTAGATCAAGTTTCAGCTCGAACCGAATAAGGAGGCTCCGATGGAAGGCAATATCACACCAAATGACCTATGGCAGGTCGTTGAGAACGACCGTGCACACGTCTGGCACCACCTTATTCAACACGCCCCATTCGAGACGGCCGACCCTCGCATCATTGTTGAGGGGAAAGGTATGCGCGTTTGGGATCAAAACGGAAAAGAGCACCTTGATGCGGTGTCAGGCGGTGTATGGACCGTCAACGTTGGCTATGGCCGCGAGCGGATCGCGAACGCCGTGCGCGATCAGCTGGTCAAGTTGAACTATTTTGCTGGTGCAGCGGGATCGATTCCCGGAGCGACTTTCGCCGCGATGTTGACCGAGAAAATGCCGGGCATGACCCGCGTCTATTATTCGAACTCAGGGTCGGAAGCGAACGAGAAAGCCTATAAAATGGTCCGTCAGATCGCGCACAAGCGCTACGGCGGAAAGAAATTCAAGATCCTCTACCGCGAGCGGGATTACCACGGAACCACTATCGCTGCGATGGCATCCGGTGGGCACCATCAGCGCAATGCATTGTACGGACCTTTCCCTGAAGGGTTCATTCCTGTGCCGCACTGCCTTGAGTATCGTGCGCATGAACAAGATTGGGCCAAAGGCCTGAGCGGCGAAGACTATGGGATCGCCGCGGCAAATCAAATCGAGCAAGTCATTTTGCGCGAAGGGGCCGACACCGTTGGAGGTCTGATTCTCGAGCCGATCACGGCTGGTGGTGGCGTCATTCCTCCGCCCCCAGGCTACTGGCAGCGCGTTCAGGAAATCTGCAAGCAACATAATGTACTTTTAATTCTCGATGAAGTCGTCTGTGGCGTTGGCCGGACTGGCACGTGGTTTGGCTATCAAAACTATGGGGTCCAACCCGATATCGTAACGATGGCCAAGGGCGTCGCGTCAGGCTATGCCGCGATATCTTGCACAGTGACGACCGAGGCCGTTTTTGAGATGTTCAAAGACGATAGCAGCGATCCGTTAAACTACTTCCGCGATATTTCAACTTTTGGAGGCTGCACCGCTGGTCCCGCGGCAGCGATTGAAAACATGCGAATCATCGAGGACGAAGATCTGCGTGCGAACACAGATGTCATGGGCGCACGGCTCATGGAAAACCTGCATGCACTTACAGAAAAGCACGCTGTGATTGGCGATGTACGGGGCGTGGGCCTGTTCTGTGGTGCAGAATTGGTCTCGGATCGTGCCACTCGCGAGCCTGTACATGAGGCCAAAGTGCAGGCCGTTGTCGGGGAATGCATGGCCCAAGGCCTTGTGATCGGCGCAACAAACCGAAGCTTTGAGGGCTACAACAACACGTTGTGCCTATCGCCCGGTCTCATCGCGACGGCTGATGATATTGATGCGGTTACGGATGGAATCGATTCCGCTTTGACGAAAGTCTTCAGCTAATTTCAAGGGGAGGCCACGCCCACCTCCCTTCGTCGCCAACATGCGTTGGCTTGAACCCAAGAGGGCCCCGCCTTCGGCGCGGCCCTCCGAGCCAATTGAAACGGATCATTGGCGGGTTTCTTGGACAGACGATCCGCTGCGCATCCCCTGCGTTGCACCTTGAGGCCCGGGCTTAACCGCTCTCAGCTATTGGTTTTCCAATCTGTACCTCAAGTTCCGTTTGCATGTTTCGTGCCTCACGGTTTCTTACTCAGCGCACTTATTATTCCGGGCAAACTCTCGCCGGTGGCAGCATTGCCCAAACCACGCGTTCCACGGTTCAAAAAGGACCGCGCCCCTTTGCTAGCGCGAGATGCGCGCTGCGCGAAAGGGCATCTCATATATGATGAGGTGCTGGCGTCTTTGGGCGGCAATCGGCATGGCTCTTGCACGGCAGGGGGTGTTTCACCCATCATGGGGCCAGTTACCCCCATAGGACCAATCCAGATGGCCATCCCCGCCGAGACCCTTTTCCTTGATCCTGATGCGCAGGGCACGTTGCAGGCGCAGATCCAACAGCTCATTGCCGAAGGGATATTGTCTGGGCGATTCAGGCGCGGAGAGCGGCTCCCATCCTCACGCAAGCTTGCCCAACAGTTGGGCGTCAGCCGAATTACGGTAACACTTGCCTACACAGAACTTTTGGCGGACGACTATCTTACTTCGCGCGGGCGATCAGGCTACTTTGTGTCCGAAAACGCACCTGAGGTTCCTACTTTCCCTTTGGGTCAAAGTGACGACACGGTAGAATGGTCTCGGGTTCTGACCCAACGCTTTTCACAGCGCCGCGCATTAGACAAACCAAGCGATTGGCGCAGCTTCAAATATCCTTTCATTTATGGCCAGGCTGACCCAACACTGTTTGATTCCGCAAACTGGCGGCTTTGCGCATTGCAAGCATTGGGCCAAAGGGATTTTGATGCCCTCACAACTGACTATCATGACCAAGATGACCCCAAGCTTATAGAATTTATCGCGCGCCACACGCTGCCCCGGCGCGGGATCCGAGCAGAGCCATCCGAGATACTTGTGACGATGGGTGCGCAAAATGCGCTTTGGATCGCCGCTCAGGTTCTACTGACGCAACGCCGTACCGCCGCCACCGAAGATCCTTGTTATCCGTCATTACGTGATATTTTGACCCAGTCGCGCTGCCATCTAACGCCCGTTCCCGTGGATGCGGAAGGCCTTCCACCGCACGCCATCCCCAAAGGCACAGATGTTGTATTCACAACACCATCTCACCAGTGTCCCACCACAGCAACAATGCCGCTGGAACGTCGGCGCGCTTTGCTGGATCTCGCAAGCGCCGAAGATTTCCTAATTGTCGAAGACGACTACGAGTTCGAGATGTCCTTTTTACGTGCGCCGTCACCGGCACTCAAAAGCTTAGACCGGGAGGGGCGTGTGATTTACGTCGGCTCCTTCTCTAAATCGCTCTTTCCGGGTCTTCGGCTTGGCTATCTTGTTGGATCTGCGCCTTTTATTCGTGAAGCACGTGCATTGCGCGCCACAGTGCTTCGCCACCCACCTGGCCATATTCAGCGCACAGCGGCCTATTTCTTGTCACTTGGGCACTATGATGCCCTGATCAAACGCACGTCCATCGCGCTCAAAGAACGACGGCTGGTTTTGGAAGATGCTGTCACGCGCCACGGGTTGACCGTTGCAGGCCGAGGCGCATTTGGTGGCTCATCACTTTGGATGCAAGCGCGAGGATTGACCGCTAAAGAGCTCACTCAGCGCGCCGCCGAGCGCAGTGTTATTATCGAACCCGGCGCGCCCTTTTTTGCGGACGAACGCGACGAAGGCTATTTCCGGTTGGCCTATTCTTCACTTCCTACAACACGCATCCCAGAGGGTATTGCGCAAATCGCAGCGGCCCTTGAATTATAGTCTATATCACCTTGGATGCGGCGCCCCAGTTAAACTGTTTCAGGCACCTTCCACTGGCACTAAGCGGGCACAACCATTGGCCCTATTGAAACAAAACAATCGCAGCTAATTTCCGCGCTAAGATCAGTGCAGATTCCATGCACATCCAATGCACAACCCATACATACTCCAATGAGGCGAACCCCGATGAAAATGACCACAGAAGAAGCATTTGTAAAAGTGCTACAGCGCCATGGCATCGAACATGCCTTTGGCATTATTGGCTCTGCCATGATGCCAATTTCGGACCTGTTCCCACTGGCGGGCATTCAGTTTTGGGATTGCGCGCATGAAGGTTCCGCTGGCTTTATGTCTGATGGGTACACCCGGGCCACTGGCAATATGTCCATGATGATCGCGCAAAATGGTCCGGGCATCACCAATTTCGTGACTGCTGTAAAAACAGCTTATTGGAATCACACCCCGCTTTTGTTGGTTACCCCGCAAGCCGCAAACAAGACCATTGGTCAGGGTGGCTTCCAAGAAGTTGAGCAAATGAAGCTCTTCGAAGATATGGTCGCCTATCAGGAAGAAGTTCGGGATCCGTCCCGCGTAGTCGAAGTTCTTACCCGTGTGATTTCACAGGCCAAGCGCCTGTCGGGGCCCGCCCAGCTGAACATACCACGCGATTTTTGGACGCAAGTGATCGATACGGAAATTGCCGACCCGATCGAATTTGAACGCAGCCCCGGAGGGGAGAATTCTGTGGCCAAAGCGGCGGCGTTGCTGTCCGAAGACAAGAACCCCGTTATCCTGAATGGTGCGGGTGTGGTGCTGTCCGAGGGCGGCATTGAGGGCTCGCGCCTGTTGGCTGAGCAGCTGGAGGCGCCGGTTTGCGTTGGGTATCAGCACAATGATGCATTTCCGGGTTCGCACCCGCTGTTCGCTGGGCCACTTGGCTACAATGGATCCAAAGCAGGGATGGAGCTGATCAAGGAAGCGGATGTAGTGCTCTGCCTTGGCACGCGCCTGAATCCTTTCTCGACACTTCCGGGCTATGGAATGGAATATTGGCCCGCAGATGCCAAAATCATTCAGGTCGACATCAACCCAGATCGCATCGGCTTAACCAAAAAGGTTACAGTTGGTATCGTAGGAGACGCGGCCAAGGTTGCCAGAGGGATATTGGGCCAACTTTCAGAGACTGCCGGGGATGCAGGTCGCGATGCGCGCAAGTCAAAGATTGCCGAAACGAAGAGCCGTTGGAAGCAGCAGCTGACTGAGATGACCCATGAAGATGACGATCCTGGCACTTCATGGAACGAGCGCGCGCGCGCCGACAAGCCGGATTGGATGAGCCCCCGTATGGCATGGCGCGCGATCCAAAGCGCACTCCCACGTGAGGCGATCATCAGCTCTGACATCGGCAACAACTGCGCGATCGGTAACGCTTATCCGGATTTTGACGAAGGCCGGAAATACCTTGCTCCCGGCCTGTTTGGGCCTTGTGGTTATGGTCTGCCCTCAATTGTGGGTGCAAAGATCGGCCAGCCGAATGTGCCGGTTGTTGGCTTTGCCGGCGACGGTGCATTTGGCATCGCGGTGAACGAGCTAACAGCCATTGGCCGGGGCCAGTGGCCCGCCGTGACGCAAATTGTTTTCCGCAACTACCAATGGGGCGCAGAAAAGCGGAACTCGACCCTTTGGTTTGATGATAACTTTGTGGGTACAGAGCTGGACACAGACGTGTCCTATGCTGGCATCGCTCAGGCCTGTGGCCTCAAGGGTGTCGTAGCACGCACGATGGAAGAGCTTACGGAAGCGCTGAACACGGCGATCAAAGAGCAAATGCAAAACGGGGTCACAACCTTGATCGAAGCAATGATCAATCAAGAGCTGGGCGAACCTTTCCGCCGCGACGCAATGAAGAAACCCGTCTCAGTTGCAGGAATCGATGCCGCCGACATGGTGCCACAAAGCTCTGCTGAAGCCGCGGAATAACGGTCCACCTAATAGCCCAGGCCAGCCGTCAATATGTTGGACGGCTGGCCAGCTAAGACCCACTTTTGGGGCACTACGGAGGTGCAGATGACCGAACCGATCCTTGTTCTGAACGCTGGCTCCTCTTCAATAAAGTTTGCTGTCTTTGGCGGTACGCAGCACGTGCTAACCCAAGGGTTGGCAGCCGAAATCGGCGGCGCGTCGTTTCTGGAACGGGATGGCGCAAGACGCCAAACATCGTTCATAGATCACCACTCGGCGTTAAAGACGATTATGGCTGAGATATCAGAAGCGGGGTTTGGGCCGCAAACCCTCAGGGCAGCTGCGCATCGCGTGGTGCATGGCGGTCGTAAGCTGGTTGCGCCTGTGCGGATCAGTCCCGACGTAATCGCCGAAATCCAAAAATGCACGCCATTGGCACCGCTCCACAATCCGCACAATCTGGCCGCTATTCTAACGCTTAGCGAATTAGCGCCGGAGTTGCCGCAATTCGCAAGCTTTGACACGGCGTTTCATTCGACAAATCCCGATGTCGCAACCCGCTATGCCATTCCCCGGATGATGGAAACAAAAGGCATACGTCGCTATGGTTTTCACGGGTTGTCTTACGCATCTTTGGTGCGCCGCCTACCCGAGATCTCAAAGGGGCCGATGCCGTCGCGTGTTTTGGCCTTTCATTTGGGTAACGGTGCTAGCCTTTGCGCGATCAAGAACGGGCAAAGCGTCGCAACAACGATGGGCTATTCCCCTCTGGACGGGTTGACGATGGGCACGCGGTCCGGCGACATAGATGCCAATGCCGTGCTGCGGCTGGTCGAAGAAAATGGGCTGGATCGGACCAAAAGCATCCTGAATCATGAGAGCGGTCTATTGGGGCTGTCCGGCGGCAAATCTGACATGCGAAAATTGATGTTGGATCCTTCAGCCGACAGTGCCTTTGCAGTGGATCATTTTTGTTATTGGTCCACCCGCCACGCAGGGAGCTTGATCGCGGCGATGGACGGTGTTGATGCATTGGCCTTTACCGGCGGCATTGGCGAAAATGCGGTGGCTGTGCGAGTGCAAATCTGCAGGTCGCTGGAATGGCTGGGCGTCCGATTGGACCCGGATCGCAATCACCGGGGCGGCCCCCGCCTGCATGCCGATACCTCTAAAGCCGGCATCTGGCTTGTGCCCGCAGAAGAAGAGCGCATGATTGCAGACGACGCCACGACCCTGTTGGAGGCCGCGTAGTGCCCCGTTGTCAGGCTTGTGCGATAGTCAACACAGTTGAAGCGACGATGTCATCCACGCTGGCGCCGCGCGACAGATCACAAACGGGCTTTGAAAAGCCTTGCAAGAACGGACCTAGCGCCTGGGCGCCTGCCAATTCTTGCGCCAACTTATACGCGATGTTGCCTGCATCCAGCGATGGAAAGATCAACGTATTCGCATCCCCCTCGCCTAACCCTTTCTTGGTCGCAATCGCGGCGTTTAGCGCTGCATCCGCTTGGATTGGGCCCGTAAAGCCAGTCGCTGCCGCAACTTCGGCTACCATATCAACGCTTGCTCCCATTCCTGATGCGCCGGTGGAAAAAGACAACAGTGCAACCCGCGCTTGCCCCAGCAAAGAAAGAGCCGAAGCTTCGGACGCGCGGGCAATAGCTTCGAGTGCTGCTGCATCTGGATATGTGTTGACGGCGCAATCGGACCAAATCATCTCGCGACCGTCTGGGAACGCCATAAGAAAGAAGCTAGACGGCGTCGCCACGCCTTGCGCTTTCCCAATCACAAGTGCAGCCGCTTCGATAACGCGGCGGGTTGGGGTGACTGCGCCGGCCACCATCACATCCGCCTCGCCCAGCACCAGCGCAGCCGCGGCTGCGGTCAGCGGTTTGGCCTGCGCGCGTTTCGCAACCAAAGGGCGCACCCCCGCATCCAAAAGCGCCGCACTGCGCGCTTCGGACGGTTCGGGAATTGGAACAACGTGGCACAGCCCTTCCGCCTTGAGCTGGGCTATCGCCGCGGCAACGCGCGGCTCATCTGCCTCGGGAAATATAACCCGGGCTTGCTTTTCTTTCGCCGCTTTAAAGGCTTGCGATAACACGGACATAAGCGCCTCCATTTGCGCATAAGGAGACAGGGATGAACGACACCGTCAAGATCAACCGGGGCCTAAAGGGCGTCTATTTTGAACGCTCAGGCGTTAGCCACATCGATGGTAAAGCGGGGGAGTTGCTATATCGCGGATATTCAATCCACGATCTGGCCGAGCACGCTACATTCGAAGAGGTGTCATATCTTCTTATCCACGGAGAGCTTCCGACCCAACCAGAGCTTGATGCATTTCGTGCGGAACTGGCCCATGCCACAATCCCTGACGCGATGGTTGGCATCCTAACCGCGCTCAAAGATGCGCACCCGATGATCGCCCTACGCACGGCGGTCTCTGCACTCGCTGGGATGGAACCGGACGCCAGTGACACAAGCGAGGCTGGATTTTTGCGCAACGGCACGCGCTTAATGGCTCAAGTTCCGCAATTGGTGGCAATGCACCATGCCATCCGCGAAGGCCGCGCGCCCGTTGCCCCACGCAGCGATTTGTCCATCGCGGGCAACTGGCTTTGGATGCTCAAGGGCCAAGAACCCAGCCCAGAGGCCACACGGCTCGCGGATGTGGATTTCGTCCTGCATGCTGAACACGGAGCAAATGCGTCAGCCTTTGCTGCGCGAGTGACCGTTGGGACGGATGCCGATATGCATGGTGCCATCACCACGGCCTTGGGCACATTGGCAGGCCCCGCACATGGCGGTGCTGCCGAAGATGTGATGAAAATGGTCGAAGAGATCGGCACACCTGAAAACGCGGCTTCTTATGTGAAATCCAAACGCGCCAACCGCGAAGCTGTTACTGGGTTTGGCCACCGGGTATACCGGGCCGAAGATCCCCGCGCGCGCCATATGCGCGACGGGGTAGAACAACTTAGCCGCGAGATGGGCCAACCTCAATGGTACGAGATCTTGCAAGCGGTCGTCGATGCCATGAAGCCCTATTCCCGCCACGGGCTAAACGTGAATGTCGATTTCTATTCTGGCGTGATCTACCAGCTGCATGGGATTCCGATGGACCTTTACGTGCCCATTTTCGCGATTGGGAGGATGCCGGGCTGGATTATACAATGTGTTGAACAGCACCGTTCGAATATCCTGATCCGGCCTTTGACCCTTTACAACGGCCCTGACCAACGCGGGTGGGTGCCAATGTCAGCCCGGTGATCGTTTCATTTAATGCTTGAGATTCTGGCCCTTTCGCCAACCCAAGCTGCCTTGCTGGGTGCAATCTGTTTTGTGGCAGGGTTGGTGCGCGGATTTTCGGGGTTCGGTTTGTCTGCGTTGGTAATGGTAAGCGCAAGCAGTTTTGTTGCGCCTATTGCGCTCATTCCGATGCTATGGTGGCTGGAAATGGGATCGTCATTGGTGATGATGAAAGGCGGATTTTCTGATGGGGACCGGCGGATCGGCTTTGGCCTTACTATTTGTGCTGCGTTGGGTTTGCCCATTGGGCTTTGGCTGACCTTGTCCTTGCCTGTTGAGACTTCTCGTATTCTTGCATTAGGGATCATCCTTTTGCTTGCGGCGACCCAGTTGGGGAAACTACGCATTCCAGCGCTGGCTACGACATCCGGCGTAATCGGTGCGGGTTTGACCGCGGGGGTTGTTACAGGGCTTGCAAGTGCAGGCGGCATGGTTGTGGCACTCTATGTCTTGGCGCAGTCTTTGCCAGCGCGCGTCATTCGCGGATCCCTTTCGATTTATCTGTTGGGCGCAGGGTCCCTTGGGATCGGTATTCACCTGATTTTGGGCACCATGACACCCGAGGCTTCACTGCGCGGTGTGGTCCTGCTTCCGATTACTTTGCTGGGCCTATTCGCGGGTCGTGCGCTGTTTATTCCGCGCTTTGAAAGGCTTTATAAGCCGGTCTGCCTTGTGCTTTTGATAGCGCTTTCATTTGTCGGCCTCATGCGGGAGGCTTTGATATGATTGACAGAACGCAGCCCGCCATTGATACAAGATTGATACACGAAAGGATCGCCAATGGCTCGCGTCCAGCCCAACGTTGACACCTCACCAAAAGTTTCGGACGAGGTGCGCCAAACGACCTGTTACATGTGCGCCTGTCGCTGCGGGATTAACGTCCACATGAAGGACGGCAAAGTTGCGTATATCGAAGGCAACAAGGACCACCCTGTAAATCAGGGTGTACTATGCGCAAAGGGCAGCGCGGGGATCATGCAAGTCAATGCGCCGTCGCGTCTTCGCGCGCCGATGAAGCGCGTGGGGCCTCGCGGGTCAGGCGAGTTCGAAGAAATAAGCTGGGACGAAGCATTGTCGCTTGCAACGGATTGGCTTGCACCTGTTCGGGCCGAAGCACCTCAAAAGCTTGCCTTCTTTACGGGTCGCGACCAATCGCAGAGCTTTACAAGCTACTGGGCCCAAGCATTTGGCACACCGAACTACGCGGCACATGGCGGCTTTTGCTCAGTCAACATGGCAGCGGCCGGTATTTACACGATGGGCGGCGCTTTTTGGGAGTTCGGGCAACCGGATTGGGATCACACAAAGCTCTTCATGCTGTTTGGCGTGGCCGAAGACCATGACAGCAACCCGATCAAAATGGGTTTGGGCAAACTAAAAGCGCGCGGCGCAAAGGTGATTGGCGTCAATCCAATCCGCTCAGGCTATAACGCGATTGCCGACGATTGGGTGGGGATTACGCCGGGCACCGATGGGTTATTCATACTTGCGCTGATCCACGAGCTTATGACGGCCGGTAAAATCGATCTTGATTACCTTGCACACTACACCAACGCGCCGGTTCTGGTGAACGAAGAAGACGGTAGCCCGGAAAAAGGGCTGTTCTTGCGTACCACCGATGGCGCGCCGATGGTCATTGACCGCAACACTGGCAAGCCAATGCCTTATGATTGCGAAGGCATTGAACCGGATCTTAGCGGCACATTGCGCATTGCAGGTACAACGCATCGCTCCGTGTTTCAGTTGATGATCGATGAGTATCTTGATCCGCGCCACGCAGCAGAGAACGTTGCACGCAAAGTGGGCATCCCCGCGACCCGTATCCGCGCCATCGCAGCCGAACTCGCGCGCGTCGCATTTGAAGAAGAGATTGAGCTTCCAACGCCTTGGACGGATTTTCGGGGCCGTACACAACAAACCATGAAGGGCCGCCCCGTCAGCTTCCATGCGATGCGTGGCATCTCGGCTCACGCCAATGGATTTCAGACCTGTCGCGCGTTGCATATGCTTCAAATCCTGCTTGGTAGTGTTGAGGCTCCTGGCGGTTTCCGTTTCAAACCACCCTACCCCAAACCAGCCGAGGCCCACCCAAAGCCGCATTGTGGCGTAAAGCCCGGCCAGCCGTTGGATGGCCCGCATTTGGGCTTCGTACACGGCCCGGACGATCTGGCCCTAGATGCAGACGGCAATCCAGCCCGCATCGACAAAGCGTTTACATGGGAAAACCCAATGAGCGCGCATGGCCTTATGCATATGGTCATCTCAAATGCCCATGCGGGCGATCCTTACAAGATCGATACACTCTTCATGTATATGGCGAACATGTCGTGGAACTCATCCATGAACACCGGCGGTGTCATGGAGATGCTGACCGATCAGGATGAGAACGGCGACTACGTGATCCCGCGTATCATATACTCGGATGCCTATTCCTCCGAGATGGTCGCGTTCGCCGACCTGATCCTTCCAGACACCACTTATCTTGAGCGCCATGACTGTATCTCGCTTTTGGACCGCCCCATTTGCGAGGCGGACGCCGCGGCAGACGCTATTCGCTGGCCGGTAATAGAACCCGACCGTAACGTGAAGGGCTTTCAATCAATGCTCTGCGAGCTGGGTGCGCGGCTGGATTTGCCCGGCTTCGTCAATGATGACGGCAGCCAGAAATACGCGGACTACGCAGACTATATCACCAACCACCAGCGCCGTCCGGGCATCGGCCCGCTTGCTGGCTGGCGCGGTGAGGCTGAAGATGGCGGCACAGGGCGCGGGGCACCCAACCCCGAGCAGCTTGATCGCTATATCGAAAATGGTGGGTTTTGGATCAAACACATCCCGGAAGCCGCAAAGTACTACAAACCGTGGTCCAACGCCTATCAGGATTGGGCGGTGGAAACCGGTATCTATGACAAACCTGCCCCATACCTGTTCCAGCTTTATGTTGAGCCGATGCGGAAATTCCAGCTAGCCGCAGAAGGCGTGGGCGAACGCCAGCCCCCGGATCACCTGCGGGGACGCTTGATGCGGACCATGTCACCGCTACCAATTTGGTATGACGCCGCGCCGGATAATCTGTCTGCCTCCTACCCGATCACCGCGCTCACGCAGCGGCCAATGGCGATGTACCATTCTTGGGGGTCACAAAACGCGTGGCTGCGCCAAATTCACGGCCACAATCCGCTCTATGTTCCCACTAAGCTGTGGGAGGAGCACAAGTTTACTGACGGCGATTGGGCGCGTGTTACGTCCCCGCATGGAGAGATCACAGTGCCTGTGGCGCATATGGCCGCGCTTAACGAAAACACAATCTGGACATGGAACGCGATCGGCAAACGCAAAGGCGCGTGGGCGTTGGATAAAGATGCGCCTGAAGCGACTAAGGGCTTCCTGCTCAACCATTTGATTCATGAACTTCTTCCCGCCAAAGGCGATGGTCTTCGCTGGTCAAACTCTGATCCGATCACTGGGCAAGCTGCATGGTTTGACTTGAAGGTCCGGCTTGAGAAAGTCCGCGCGCCGGCAGAGTCTCAACCCGCATACCCACCGCAAGCCAGCCCCGTTGGCACCGGCCCCGGTGAGCTAAAGGTCAAATCTAAAGCATGATGCGCCACGAGATCACAAGCGCTGATGGCACCCGGCTTGTGGTGCATGAGACCGGCCCGCAAGACGCGCCCGCGATCGTACTGATCCACGGCTGGTCTCAATGCCATTTGAGCTGGGCACAGCAGCTGCCCTTGGCCCAGAGCTTTCGCTTAATCCTGCCAGATTTGCGCGGGCATGGCGCTTCAGGTGCGCCGTTGGACGATGGTGCGTATGACAATTCTGCGCCGTGGGCCGCTGACATCCACGCGATCCTGACGCGACTCTCGCTGGACAAGCCACTGCTTGTCGGCTGGTCGATGGGCGGTTGGATCGTGCTGGATTACTTGCGTATATTTAGCGACGCTGCACTCGCTGGGATCGTGCAAATTGGAACCTCTGTTACCACAGGACGCTTCACACCGCCGGATGCGCTGAGCTACCGCGAAAATGATCCCGATGTGGTTGCCCACGGCATGTATTCCGAGGATCTCGCAGAAAATCTGAATGCCACACTCCGCTTTGTAAAAACCTGTTTTGCAACCCCGCCAGAGGGGGACACGCTTGCGCAGATGATCGGGTTTAACATGCTTGTTTCACCGCAGGTCCGCGCGGCCGCGCGGCGGCGCCACGAGGATTATCGCCCAACCGCACGCGCTACTAAAGTGCCAGCATTAATCCTGTGGGGTCGCAAAGAGCGGCTTGCCCCGGACCCAATAGGCGAAGAAGCATTGGCCACCTTCCCCGATGCGCGCGCACGCATCTACGAGACCGCGGGCCATGCGCCGTTTTGGGATGAACCAGACTGTTTTAACGCCGACCTGACAGAGTTTGCGCAGCACTGCTTTGCCAAGGCCCGCGAGGCGATTGCATCGCAGAAAGCGGAGGCCGCTGCATGAGAGCAACGCTAATTGTTATCTTTGCGTTCATCGCCTTTATGGTGGGATCGTTCATCTGGTTCGTCGCGACCTGGGACAGCGACGCTGAAACGCCCGTTTCGACATTGGAGAGTTCTTATGACGCTGTTGCCTGAGACCACCGAAAAGAAGCTCGGTCTGGTGATCGATTTGGATACCTGTGTGGGCTGCCACGCCTGTGTGGTCAGTTGCAAAGGCTGGAACACAGAAAATTATGGCGCACCGCTTTCAGACCAAGATCCCTATGGCGGGGCGCCATCGGGCACATTCCTAAACCGCGTGCACTCATTTGAAGTCACCCCCAAAGAGGGGGCCGCCCAGCTTGTCCATTTCCCCAAGTCTTGCTTGCATTGCGAAGACGCACCCTGCGTTACGGTGTGCCCTACAGGCGCAAGTTACAAGCGTGTAGAAGACGGCATCGTGCTTGTGAATGAAAGCGATTGCATTGGTTGCGGACTTTGCGCTTGGGCCTGCCCTTATGGCGCGCGTGAGATGGATCAGGCCGAAGGTGTGATGAAGAAATGCACCCTGTGTGTGGACAGGATCTATAACGAAAACCTCCCTGAGGAAGACCGTCAACCCGCCTGTGTGCGCACCTGCCCCTCTGGTGCACGGCATTTCGGGGATCTTGGCGATCCCGAAAGCGAGGTATCCTTGCTGGTTGCCGAGCGCGGCGGCATGGATCTGATGCCGGAACAGGGTACTAAACCGGTCAACAAATACCTGCCACCGCGCCCACGCGATGCGGCAATCGATATTCTGGCCCCATTGCTAGAGCCTGTGGCCACCGGACCCAAGGGTTTCCTTGGTTGGTTGGACAAAGCGCTGGAGAAAATCTAATGCACCCTGCACCGTCTGTCATTCTATTTACAGTTCTCTCAGGGCTTGGTTTCGGAATGCTATTCTGGCTAGGCGCCGGCTATCCGTCGGTCACTGGCTGGAGTGCTTTTGCATTCTTTACGGTCGCCTATCTTCTGGCGGTTGGCGGCTTATCGGCCTCGACGTTTCACCTTGGCCATCCCGAACGCGCGCTAAAGGCATTTACCCAATGGCGGTCTAGCTGGCTCAGCCGTGAGGCATGGTTGTCTGTTGCGTCGCTTTTATTCATGGCTGTCTATGGCGCGGGCAAAGTTTTCTTTGCGGCCAACTGGATCCTATTTGGCGGGATCGGCGCCGTGCTGGCGCTCACCACAGTCTATGCAACGGCGATGATCTATACGCAGCTCAAGACTGTGCCGCGTTGGAACCAGCCCACGACACCCGCGCTCTTTGTGCTGCTCTCCGTGTCCGGTGGTGCGCTTTTAACCAATCAGCTTTGGGCCGCGCTGCCGCTTTTTGCCATCGCCATCGCCGTTCAGATCTATGCGTGGAAGACCGGTGACACAGCGCTTGTGACGTCCGGCAGCTCAATTGAAAGCGCAACGGGGCTGGGCGACAAAGGCAGCGTTCGGGCGTTTGAGCCGCCACATACAGGCACAAATTACCTGATGCGAGAGATGGTATTCACCGTGGCACGCAAACACGCCATGAAACTACGGATCATCGCAGTGGTCCTTTTGGCGCTGCCCCTTCTCTTGCTGTTGGCCTCTGCTCCGGGCCATCTGTTGGGCGCGCTCGCGGTCTTGGCGCATCTAGCTGGCGTGCTCACCTTGCGTTGGCTCTTCTTTGCAGAAGCCGAACATGTGGTGGGGCTTTACTACGGAAAGCGCTAAAGTTGCACGTGACTGGGCCGATAGCGTCGCACGCGCAATTCTCAATGGCCTGCATCGGGGCAAGGCTTTTGGAAAAGCCTTAAATTCGTTTTCAAGGAATTTGATCCCCTTGAGGCAAGGTAGCGCGTTGTTAGCGTATCCGCTGCTCTGTTTCCGCATCGAATAGCCGTGCGTGGTCACGATCGAATGTGATCCCCACGGTTTCGCCCATTTTGACCCGATCTTCGCCGCGCTCCTCGACAATCAACCGCTCGCCGTTCTCGGCCAAGAGATAAGCGTAAGATACACCTCCCAACGCTTCGGTCAGGTCCACCTTATGCGTGGTTCCAGTGCGGTCGATGCTAATGTGCTCAGGCCGCATGCCCAGCTGCACAGCTGTCCCATGCTCAGGTGCTTGTACATCCAGCGATGTGGAGGCCTTGAGCGAAGGCACATCGATCTGACGCCCGTTTATTGTTCCTTGTACAAAGTTCATCGCAGGCGAGCCGATAAAGCCCGCCACGAATTTATTGTTCGGGTTACGATAAAGATCCATCGGGGCACCGACCTGCTCGATCTCGCCCGCGCGCAGCACCACGATCTTGTCGGCCAACGTCATCGCCTCAACCTGATCATGGGTCACATAGATCATCGTTGTTCCCAACTCCGCATGGAGTCGAGAGATCTCAACTCGCATCTCAACGCGCAACTCTGCGTCCAAATTGGACAGAGGTTCATCAAACAAGAATACGTCCGGCCCCCGAACAATGGAGCGCCCAATAGCCACCCTCTGCCGCTGACCGCCTGAAAGGGCTGCCGGTTTGCGGTTCAGATATTCATCCAAGCGCAGAATGGCAGAGGCGCGCGCGACCTTCTCTTTGATTTCCTCTTTCGGGTAATTGTTCATCTTGAGCCCGAAGCCCATGTTTTCCTGCACAGTCATGTGCGGATAAAGCGCATAGGTTTGGAACACCATCGCCACTCCGCGTTCTGCGGGATCAAGATGGGTTACGTCGCGCTCACCGATGGTAATCTGCCCATCCGTTGTTTCTTCCAACCCAGCGACCATGCGCAAAAGAGTGGATTTACCGCAACCCGAAGGGCCCACGAACACACAAAACTCGCCGTCTTGAATATCAAGGTCGACGCCGTGAATCACTTGAACGTCGCCGTAGCGCTTGATGACATTTTTGAGCGTAACTCCGGTCATGGCACTCTCCTATGCTGGAATTGATGGTGTATCTGGAAAGCGCCATTGGGCGGCCTCCCGCGAAATGGCGGTTGCAGCCTCGCGAATGCGTGGCGCAAGTTTCTCAAGCGCAGGCAGCCCCGTGCGTGAGGTCGAGCTGGTGACAGAGAGCGCACCAAGCAGACGACCCGTAGGAGTGAGTATCGGAAGAGCCACACAAATGATGCCCGGTTCATGCTCTTCGCGGTCAAATCCGAAGCCATTTTCACGAATCACGCGGATCTCACTGAGAAGCTCCGCTGCACTGGCGAGCGTCTGGGGCGTGAAAACGTGAAAGCTCTGTTGTGCAACTGCGCGGGCAAGCGGTTCGGCTTCAAGATAGGCTAGCATAACCTTGCCTACGCCGGTGCAGTAGGCCGGCCCAATCTTGCCAGCTTGACTATACATAGGCAGCGGCGTGTGTGCGTTCACCTTATCCACATAAAGCACATGAGCATTGTCCAACTGGGCCAAATGCACGGTCTCCCCAACCTCAGCACTTAACGCCTCAAGATGGCGACGAGCGACCGGAGCAAGTGACGATTGTTCCCATGCAGCATGGGCCAAACGCACCAACCGCACGCCAAGGGCATAGGTCTGACGGTCCGGATCATAGGCGAGCATCCCCTCATTGGTGAGGGTCTGGATAAACCGATACAATGTCGCTTTCGGGAAGCGGGACGATGCCAAAAGCTCGGAGAAACGCGCAGGCCGGCCAAAGGTCGCAACCTGATCAAGGACCTCAAGTGCCTTGCCGACAGTGCCAGCACCGTTGGACGCATCCGTCATCTCTTTCCTCCCATTCAGCTCTGGCGCGGGGCCCCATTGTTGGGGCGCTTGTTGCAGCGCGGCGAAGCTGACCTGTTGACAAGACTAGGCGAGTCGCGCTTATCATTTCAATATCTAAAACCAAGTTTCATATACTGGAACAGCCGGTTGAACTTGGAATTGGAAGCATAGGGAGGAAAACATGCGTTCCATCATGACCTCTGCGTTGGCACTTGCCATCGCAGCCCCCGCCTTTGCGGCGGATCTCGTGATCAACTTTGACGATCTCAACCCGGCACCAAAAGCCGCGTTCGAAGCTGCCGTAGCGCAGTTTCAGGCTGAGAACCCGGACATCAACGTTATCGTAAACATCAATGACCGCGAAGCGCACAAGACAGCGATCCGCAACTTCCTGACGGCTGACGCGCCGGATGTGACGTCGTGGTATCCTGGTAATCGCATGGCACCGTTCACCGATGCTGGCCTATTCCAGCCTGTTGACGATGTGTGGGACGACAACGGCCTACGCGAAACATTTGCGGCGATTGAGCCAACGATGACACGCGACGGCACCACATTCGGTGTGCCTTATACGTACTACCAATGGGGTATCTACTACCGCAAAGACATCTTCGACAAACTCGGCCTAGAAGAGTTTGAAACATGGGATGACATGCTGGCAGGTTGTGCCGCGATGAAAAAAGTGGGCGTGACCCCCTTTACCATCGGCACGAAGTTTCTTTGGACCGCAGCCGGTGTGTTTGACTACATCAATCTGCGCACCAATGGTTATGACGTCCACAACGGCCTGACGGCGGGTGAAATCGCCTATACCGATCCTCGGATCGTGCAGACGATGGAAAACTGGGCACAGCTGATCGAAGAGTGTGGCTTTGTTGACAACCACGCTTCGATGTCTTGGCAGGATGCGCTTGCGCCATTCTCTAATGGCGATGCGGGTATGTATGTCATGGGTAACTTCGCGGTTGCTGGCATGAAAGACACCGGGCTTACCGAAGATCAGATCGATTACATGCAGTTCCCGTCGATCAACTCTGACGTGGCGCGCGCTGAAGAAGCACCTGCGGACGCGTTCTTTATCCCAACCAACGCGAAAAACCCTGAAGACGCCAAGAAATTCCTGGCGTTTGTGGCTCGTGCGGATGTTCAATCCACATGGAACGCAGCGATGGGTCAACTGCCACCGAACTCTGAAGCGACAGTCGGCGACGACAAGTTCCTTCAGGAAGGCATGGCAACGTTGTCCACAGCGGCTGGTCTGGCTCAGTTCTTTGACCGCGATGCGCCTGCTGAAATGGCTCAGGCCGGGATGCAGGGCTTCCAGGAGTTCATGCTCGACACATCCAAAATGATGGACATTCTTGAGCGCCTCGATGGCGTTCAGGCAGAAGTCTACTAAGACAGCCCAGTTGGCCGGGCGCGTGATGCAATGCGCCCGGCCTCAACCCACCACTTGCTGCATCGTAGGGCGCGTGATGCCGCGCGTCGCACCGTGTAGGAATTAGCGCAGCGTTCGGGCCTTTGCAAAGTGACCCACACCTGCAGGTCCCAACCGACCGGAGGACGTAATGGCCGCAACCGATGCTTCAATAGGCGCTGTGCCAAAGGCACCTAAGCCGTCATGGGTAAAGCGCAACAAGCTCAGCATTGCCCCATGGATCTTTCTGGCACCTGCATTGTTCTTCTTTGCAGTCTATGTGGTCATCCCGATCTTCGAGAGCGTGTATCTTTCCCTTTTTGAATGGAATGGCCTTTACCGGGCAGACGGGACATCGACCGCAACGTTTGTTGGGTTGGATAACTACGTGCGTCTTTGGGACGATGCTCAGTTCTGGACGTCTATGCGCAACAACGTGGCGTGGCTGATCCTCTATATGTTGGCGGTGCCGCTTGGCTTGTTCATCGCGCTTTTCCTCAATCAGGAAGTGCCGGGGATGCGGCTTTATAAATCGCTGTTCTTTTTCCCTTTCGTCATTTCCCAAGTGGTCGTGGGCCTGATTTTTGGTTGGTTTTACAATCCAGATTTTGGGGTTGTTGGGCAGCTTTGGAAATTCGCGTTCTGCGAAGAAACCGTCAATTTCATCGGCAACAAAACCTTTGAATGCGCCCGCCCAGCGCCGGATATCTTGTCCAGCGCAGAATGGGCCACTTATGGGATCATTGCCGCCGGTCTTTGGCCGCAGATCGCCTATTGTATGATCCTGTATCTCACGGGCCTAAACAACGTTGCCAGCGATCAGATCGAGGCAGCACGGTTGGATGGGGCCAAGGGCTGGAAAATGCTATGGTACGTTGTGCTGCCGCAATTGCGCCCTGCCACATTTATTGCTGTGGTCGTAACCGTGATCGGCGCGCTACGCTCATTTGACATGATTGCGATCATGACCCAGGGCGGGCCCTTCGGATCAACCAACGTATTGGCTTATTACATGTATGAGGTGGCCATTTCAGAATTCGGCGAACGCTACGGATACGGTTCCGCTGTTGCGGTGGTCCTGTTTGCCATCATGCTGGTCTATATCTCTTACTTCCTGTGGCGGATGTACCAAGACGAAAAGGGAGCCCGCTAATGTTTCCTCGCCCTCTCGATAAAAACGTGCCGGGTAAGCGGCTTGCGTATCAGCTGTTTTTGCCCCTAGCCCTGATCATTTGGCTTGTGCCGCTGCTTGCAATCTTTTTGACTTCTATCCGGTCCGGCGGCGATATCAACGCAGGTAATGTCTTTGGTTGGCCATCATCCTTTCAGATGTTAGAAAACTACACAGCTGTCTTCACCCAATCGCAAGCCGGACTCTATTTGTGGAATTCTGTGCTGATCACAGTGCCTACTGTGATGATCTCGGTCACTCTAGCTTGCCTCGCGGGCTACGCGCTGGCGATCTACAAATTCCGTGTCGCCTTGCCGCTGTTCTTTCTGTTCGTTGCAGGCAATTTCATCCCGTTCCAAATCCTCATGGTGCCGGTGCGCGATATGTCTGTGCAAACTGGGCTTTATGATACGATCGCAGGCCAATTCTTATTCCATGCCGCGTTTCAAACTGGGTTTTGCACGCTGTTCATGCGCAATTTCATTAAAGCACTGCCGTTTGACCTGATCGAATCCGCTCGGGTTGAAGGCATCGCGGAGTGGAAAATCTTCTGGTTTGTGGTGCTGCCACTTGTCCGGCCAGCAATCGCGGCTCTGGCTGTGTTGATCTTTACGTTCGTCTGGAATGACTTCTTTTGGGCTAATGTTTTGACCCAAGGGGAAAGCGCCAAACCGATCACTGCCGGTGTGCGCGCGCTGAATGGTCAGTTTGTCAACAACTGGCACCTTGTCTCAGCGGCCTCGCTGCTGGCGGCTGTACCACCTGTCGTGATGTTCTTTGCCATGCAAAAGCACTTCATCGCTGGCCTCACACTTGGAGCCGTAAAGTAAAATGCAGACTTGGCGCTTGGATGATGCGCGGCAAAGCCTTGTGCTGGCCGCACGCAGGGAACGCTTGCCTGAGATCGTTTATTGGGGCGCACCCCTACCGGACTCAGATGACCCACGGGAAATCGCGGTGGGGCACGCGATAGATGTGACCGGCGGGATGCTGGACGAAAATCCGGACCTAAGCATTTGCCCGGAAGCGGTGCGCAGCTTTCCGGGCCAGCCCGGTCTGATCCTGCGCGACGGAGACGGCACGCCGCTTTTGCCCAAATTCTGTTTTGCCCATGCTGAGCAAGGTGAAAACAGCCAAAGCCTGAGCCTGACCTTCAAAGATCAAGCAAATGCGCTGACCTATACCGCGCATTTTGCGCTGGATCCTTTGACCCATATTATCACCGCGCGCGCCGTGCTTGAGGCTGAAAGCCCTGTGCATCTTCATTGGCTCTCAGCCCCGGTTTTTCCGGCACCGCAGCAATCTAAAGAAATGATCGACTTTCACGGCAAATGGTGCGGTGAGTTTCAAACCTCCACGACACCTTGGAGCGCAGGAATGCGGTTCCGCGAGAATAGAACCGGTCGGACTGGCCATGAACATTTCCCGGGCCTGATCATCCCCTGCGACGGAGCAACAAACACCCAAGGTCAGGCTTACGGATTTCACTATGGCTGGTCCGGCGGACACAAAATGATCGCTGAAGAGCTGCCCGACGGCCGCCGCCAGATCCAGTTTGGCCACGCCGCACGTATGGAGCCTGACCCTGCTACCCGCTTTGAGACCTCTCCGCTCTATGCAACCTACTCACAGGATGGGCTGAACGGATGCGCCGTTAGCTTTCAGCGCCATCTGCGGGACCGCATCGTGCAATTCCCTGACAAAAACCGCCCACGCCCAGTCCATTACAATTGCTGGGAGGCGGTGTATTTCGATCACAACTTGCCAGTTCTCAAAGACATCGCAACCCGCGCCGCCAAACTGGGCGCAGAACGCTTTGTGCTGGACGACGGATGGTTTGGTCAGCGCGACGATGACACCACCTCGCTCAGCGATTGGGAAGTCGATCCGCGCAAATACCCCAACGGTCTTGGCCCTTTGATCGATCACGTGCACAGCGCTGGGATGAGCTTTGGCATCTGGTTTGAGCCTGAGATGATCAACCCAGATAGCAACCTTTACCGTGCGCACCCGGATTGGGCACTCGGATCAGAAGATCAAACGCTGGGCCGGCAGCAAAAAGCGCTGAATATGGCGCTGCCTGATGTGCGTGATTTCATCTTTGATCGGATGGCCAAGATCCTTTCAGACCATGAAATTGACTACATCAAGTGGGACCATAACCGCGTTTTACCGATGCCGGACGCGTCGCAAACCCGTGGCTCTTATGCGCTGATCGACCGGCTCCGCACCGCCTTTCCGCATGTTGAGATCGAAAGTTGCGCATCGGGCGGCGGGCGCATTGATTTCGGCATCCTCAACCGCACCCACCGGGTCTGGTTGTCCGATAGCAATGATGCGCTTGAACGCTTGCGCATCCAGCACAATGCAGCGCTCTTTTTACCAAGCGTTGTGACCGGCTCTCATGTGGGGCCGCGCCATTGCCACACATCGGGCCGCATCTTTGATATCTCGTATCGCGCTTGGGTCGCGGCTCAGCGTCATATGGGCTTTGAGATGGATCCACGTGAGTTAGACGCGCGCGAAGAAACGGTCCTGACTGAGGTTACAAGTTGGTACAAACTCAACCGCGACTGGATGCACCGCGCTGATATCCTCAGGCTCGACAGCGCTGACCCGGCCGTTATCGCCGAACAGCAGCTGGCTGCGGATGGCAGCCGCTTTGTGGTATTCAACGGTGTGGCCGATACATCGGCGCAGATTGCGCCCCGCCCTCTGCGGCTGACCCGGCTGGATCCAAACGCACGGTACAAGACCCATTTGCTCAATCGCGCGTCTGCGCCAGGCCTCTCGCGCGGCACACCCGTGATCAAAGAACGGGCCATCGAAACCTCTGGCGCTTGGCTGATGAGCCAGGGCCTCACGCTGCCTTGCGGTTTGCCGGGCAGCATGTGGGTGATCGAAGGTGAGCGGCTGGACTAAGGAGATCTACATGACATATGCCAGATATTCAGACCTAGAGGGCGCGTCCGTCTACATTACAGGCGGAGGTTCAGGCATCGGCGCTTCACTCACCGACGGGTTTATGAGCCAAGGCGCGAACGTTGCCTTCATAGGCCGCTCAGATGCAACTGAGTTTTGCGATGCAATGGTGGAAAAGCACGGCCGACGGCCCCTGTTCATTCAAGGCGACATCACAGATACAGACGCGCTTACCGGGTCAATGGATCAAGCAGCGGCCGCCCATGGGCCAATTACCACGCTTGTAAACAACGCCGCCAATGACAAACGCCACAGTACGGCAGAAGTGGACAGCGCGTTTTGGGATTGGATGATTGCGATAAACCTCAAAGCCTATTTCTTTGCTTGCCAGCACGCGGCCCCCGGCATGGCCGCGGCGGGCGGCGGGTCTATGATCAACTTTAGCTCCATAAGTTATATGATGGGCAACGCAGGCTACCCGATCTACACCGCCGCCAATTCTGGCATCACCGGGATGACCCGTAGCCTTGCGCGCGAATTTGGCCCGAGCCGCATCCGGGTCAACGCGCTCGCCCCTGGTTGGGTTTTGACTCAAAAGCAGAAGGATCTTTGGGTCACCGAAGATGGCCTTGCAGCGCATCTCGAACGGCAGTGCCTGAAAGACACATTGGAGCCCGATGATATCATTGGTGGTGTGCTCTTTCTTGCCTCCAAAGCCTCCAAAATGATGACCGGGCAAGCTCTGGTGGTCGATGGCGGCGTCGTGGTAACGGGATAGCCATGAATACGCACAGCAAAACCGCTGATTGGATCGCCGTAGACTGGGGCACGTCACGCCTTAGGGCGTGGGCAATGACCAACTCGGGCGCAGAGTTGACCTCTGGCGCATCCGAGAAAGGCATGGGTGTCCTCGCGCCTGAACATTTCGAAGGCGCTTTGCTTGATGTTGTTTCGCCTTGGCTCGGCGGCGGGGCAACGGATGTGATCGCTTGCGGGATGGTCGGATCTCGGCAAGGTTGGATCGAGGCGCCATATGCGGTGGTTCCATGCGCTGTATTGCCAACTGGCTATGCGATTCCAAAAACGAACAATGCACTGCTAAGGGTTCATGTGATCCCCGGTATCCGGCAAGACGCCCCCGCAGACGTCATGCGCGGCGAAGAGACCCAGATAGCGGGCTTTCTAGCCCTAAATCCGGGATGGGATGGGATCGTTTGCTTACCCGGAACCCACACCAAATGGGCACAGGTTTCAGCAGGCGAGCTTGTGTCCTTTCAGACGTTCATGACCGGTGAATTGTTCGCAACTCTTTCCGATGCCTCTGTGCTCAAGCATACCGTGGCACCCACGGGGTGGGACGAGGCTGCATTTGTCGAAGCTGTATCAGATGTCATGGCTAAGCCTGAAAAACTGGCCGCACGGCTCTTTTCGCTGCGGGCCGAAAACCTGTTACACGGGTTGGAAGGCGATACCGCCCGCGCGCGCCTATCAGGTTTGTTGATCGGCGCAGAATTGGCCGCAGCGCGCCCCTATTGGCTTGGCCAGCAAGTTGCCGTGATTGGGGCGTCAACGCTCAGTCAGATCTACGGCGCGGCCCTGTCAGCGCAAGGCGTTCCCGCAACAATCGCAGATGGCCCGCGGATGACACTCACAGGCCTGACAGCCGCATACAAAGCTCTGCGGGCCCGCGACGCATGACACGCCCAACCCCTCATGGTCTTCAATGATCCCCAAACTCCCGCCGGAGGCAATCCACCGATGACAGCCCGTCCCCTCATCGCCATTTTGCGCGGCCTTACCCCGCCCGAGGCCGCACCTGCAGCCGAAGCGCTTATCGCGGCCGGTATCACGAAAATTGAAGTCCCGCTGAATTCGCCTGACCCGATGGAGAGCATCTCTGCCATGGCCCGCGTCGCCGCAGCGGCGGACGCTACTATTGGCGCGGGCACCGTTCTAAGCGTTGAGCGAGTCTCGCAGGTTCGCGATGCGGGTGGTACTTTGATCGTCTCGCCGAATTGCGATACAGACGTAATCCGAGCCACGGTTGCCGCAGGCATGGAAAGCTGGCCGGGCATCTTCACCCCGACCGAGGCATTTGCAGCCCTTCATGCAGGCGCGACGGGGCTCAAGCTCTTTCCCGGGAATATGGCTGGCCCCGGCGGCCTCAAAGCAATCCGTGCGGTGCTGCCCAAGGGATGCCCGGTCTATGCAGTGGGTGGTGCAGGCCCAGAGAATTTTGGCGAATGGATTGCCGCAAGCGCCGACGGATTCGGGATCGGTTCTGCCCTTTACAAACCCGGCATGAGCACACAAGACATCGCTACCCGCGCAGCGGCGCTTGTCAGGGCATATGACGAGGCGGCGCATGGTTGAGGTTTTTGACACCCACCAATGCACACTTGGCGAAGGGCCACTTTGGCACCCTAAGCGCCAAGAGCTGTTTTGGTTCGACATTGAAGCCATGCAGCTGCGTAGCGCTGTGCAGGTCTGGCAATTCTCTGAGCACGTATCGGCGGCCGGTTGGATCGATCGCGACACGCTGATGATCGCATCGGCCTCTGCGCTTTTTCAATTTGACCTGCTCACCGGCATTCGCACCGATATAATTGAGCTTGAAGCGGACGATCCAGTGACCCGTTCCAACGATGGGCGCGCGGACCCGTGGGGCGGCTTTTGGATTGGCACGATGGGCAAGAATGCCGAACCCGGTGCGGGCGCGATCTACCGCTTTTACCGAGGAGAATTGCAGCAGCTCTACCCAAACATCACGATCTCTAACGCGATCTGCTTTGCTCCGGATCAATCTTGCGCCTACTGGTGCGACACACCCACCAAACAGATCATGCGCCAGCCATTGGCTGCTAATGATGGCTGGCCCGTAGGTGAGCCTGAAGTCTGCATCGACCTGAGTGAAACGGATTACAGCCCTGACGGCGCGCTGACAGATTCTGAGGGCACGATCTGGAACGCGCAATGGAGCAACCACCGCGTCGCTGCATATGCACCGGATGGAACCTTCCTTCGCGCGTTAGAGCTGCCCGCGGCGCAAGTGACTTGCCCAGCCTTTGGCGGGCCGGAGTTTCGCACGATGTTCGCCACATCTGCAGCCATCGGACTAAGCGGCGTTGACGATGGCAAAACCTTTGCCGCAACTGATCTAACCACTGGCCGACCTGAACCACGAGTGATCTTATGACAAACCGCACGTTGGGTGTTTGCTATTACCCTGAACATTGGCCGCAAGAGATGTGGGCCGCTGATGCTGCTGAGATGGTCGAAACTGGCCTGACTTGGGTACGCATCGGTGAATTTGCGTGGTCCCGGATCGAAGCTGAACCCGGCACGCTGACTTGGGACTGGCTGGATGACGCCGTGGAAACCTTGGGTGCGGCGGGTCTGAAGGTTATCATGGGCACGCCAACCGCCACACCTCCTCGTTGGATGTTGGATAAGCATCCCGATATGTTGGCTTATGACGCTGAGGGCCGCCGGCGCGGGTTTGGGTCCCGGCGGCATTATTGTTTTTCACACGAGGGATACCGCGAAGAGTCGCGCCGGATCACAACACTGATGGCAGAGCGTTATGGTGCAAACCCTCATGTGCAGGCATGGCAGACCGACAACGAATATGACTGCCACGATACGGCCATCAGCTATTCCCCGTCCGCGCGACTGGCCTTTCAAGATTGGCTTGCCCAGCGGTATCAATCGACAGATGCCATGAACCGTGCGTGGGGAAACGTGTTTTGGTCTATGGATTATGACGGTTTTGATCAGGTTGGCCTGCCCAACCTAACGGTAACAGAACCGAATCCGGCCCATATCCTCGCCTTCCGACGGTTTTCATCGGATCAGGTGGTCCTGTTCAACAAGGTGCAGTGTGACGCGATCCGCAAGCATTCGGATGCGCCGATTGTTCACAATTTCATGGGCCGCATTACCAGCTTTGACCACTACGATGTGTCCCGCGATCTCGATATTGCTAGCTGGGACAGCTACCCTCTTGGGTTCCTTATGGATCGCAATGACGCGCCCGAGGATTTCAAATCGCGCTATCTGCGACAGGGTGATCCGGATTTTCAGGCGTTTCACCACGATCTGTACCGCACCTGCGGCAGCTTGCGCGCTGGCGAAGCGCCTGAGAACGGCCGCCTCTGGGTGATGGAGCAACAGCCCGGCCCGGTGAATTGGGCGCCGTGGAACCCTGCACCCCTGCCCGGCATGGCGCGCCTTTGGGCATGGGAGGCGTTTGCCCATGGCGCTGAAGCTGTGTGTTACTTCCGCTGGCGGCAGGCCCCAATGGCGCAAGAGCAGATGCATGCGGGCCTTAAGCGCCCGGACAATGCTCCCGCGCCTGCCCTTTCTGAGGCCGCGCAAGTCGCCGCAGAAATCGCGCAAATGCCCAAGGCCGGAACGATCCGCGCACAGGTTGCACTGATCTTTGACTTTGACAGTGCGTATGCTTGGGAAGCCCAACCGCAGGGTCGGGATTTCGATTATTTCCATCTGGTCTATGAGACCTATCGCGCGCTGCGCGCAAGTGGCCTCAGCGTTGATATTCTCCCGGCGGATCGCCGCGACTACACCGGGTACACATTGATCTTTGCGCCCGGCCTTTTGCATCTGGGCACATCCCGAATGGCCGCGCTTGCCAGCTCGGGCGCGCAGGTCGTGCTTGGCCCGCGTGCCGGAACGCGCGATACAGAGATGACTATGCCCACACCACTTGGCCCTAACATCCTTGGGCTTGATGCGACGATCGCATTCACAGAAAGCCTGCCGCCCGCGCATCCAATCGCATTGGAAAACGGCGGCTCCATTTGGAAATGGTTCGAGGCTTTGGAAGGCAACGCAGACGTGATTGAAGCAACAACCGATGGCCGTCCTGCGATGGTTGCCTTTGGTGCGTTGCACTATCTTGCCGGATGGGCTGATCCGGAAGCACTTGTACGCATCGTCCGCCAGATGGCTGCAAAAGCCGGCCTTGATACATTGGATCTGCCCGAGGGTTTGCGGGTGCGCGATACCGCCACGCATCGCTTTTGGATCAACTATGGCGCGGAACCCTCAATGTTTGAGGGTCGCACCATCGGCGCGGCAGATGTCCTTTGGGAGCCGCTGGCGTGATACCTTTTGGCAAAACCCAAGGCGGTCGCGAAGTTCATGCCATTGATATCACCTCAGGCACACTTTCCGCGCGCATCCTGACCTTTGGTGCAATCCTCAACGATGTGCGGTTGGCGGGGGTGGAGTATGCCTTGACCCTGGGCTCGCCAGATCTGGCGGCGTATGAGGGGCCGATGGCCTCGTTCGGGTCATATATGGGGCCCGTCGTAAACCGCATCCGAGGGGCGCAGGCCGATATCGATGGTCGATCCTATGAGTTTGAGGTAAATTTCGAACGTCGCCACACATTGCATTCCGGTTCTGAAGGCAGTCACCGCCATATTTGGACCGTGGACGATCAAGGTGCGGATTATGTGCGGCTCTCATTGGTTTTGCCCCATGGCATGGGCGGGTTTCCCGGTAACCGGCATGTGGCGCTGGCTTATCGCATTGAAGGGGACGCGCTGGTGATGACGGTGCATGCCACCACAGACGCACCCACGCTGTTGAGCTTTGCCAATCACTCTTACTGGACGTTGGACGGGGAACCCGGCTATGCGGGCCATACCCTTACCTGCCCCGCAAACATGTATCTCGAGGCGGATGACGCTTTGATGCCCACAGGCAAGATCCTGCCTGTGACGGGCACCGCATATGACGCGCGCGACGGCCTTACGCTTGCCGGAAATGAAGATCAGTTTTTTGATATGAACTACTGCTTCTCAGATTGTGATCAACCGCTGCGCAATATGGCGGTTTTGCGTGGAACAACGGGCGTGACGCTGCATATGGACAGCACCGCACCCGGCTTACAGGTCTATGATTGCGCGACAATTAGGGCGGAGGGTTTTGAAACCCATCACCCAACCCCTTACGGCCCCTATGCCGGCCTTGCTCTGGAGGCGCAGCGCTGGCCCGGCGCATTGGAGCACAAGCATTTTCCGTCGATCGCATATGGACCAGACAAAGGATTTGAGCAGACCGTCCGCTGGCGTTTCTCAAACTCACCTGCACAAGACGCTTAGTTCAGAGCTACATCTCGATACCACGCGGCGATAAGCGCGCGCTCATCATCTTCCATGCGCGCCAAGTTGGCAGGGGGCATGGCGTGGCTCACGGCGGCCTGAAGGTAGATCTGCTGCGCATGACGTGCCACATCCGCTTCGGTTTCAAGCACAACCGCCTTTGGCGCCCAATGTAGGCCCGGCCAAACAGGCTCTGCCGCGTGGCACATTGAGCACCGCCCGATCACCACATCATGCACAGCCGTGAATTCTGCATGCTGTAAGAATTCCGCCTGCGCATTGCTCAGATCATCGGCCGTTCGCGCGGGCTGACCCCACGTGCTGACCCAAATGATCGCAAGGAAAATCACAACCGTAACAGCCCATGTCCAATGCAGATGTCCACCGCGTGCATGCAGCGTGTTGAAATAGTGCCGGATCGTCACCCCCAACAAGAATACAAGCGAGGCGATCAGCCACGCATACTCAACTCCAAACGCAAGCGGGTAGTGGTTAGACAACATAAGAAAAATCACGGGCAACGTCAGATAATTGTTATGGGTTGAGCGCAGTTTGGCGATCTTGCCGTATTTGGGATCCGGCGTACGCCCAGCGATCAGATCGGCGACCACGACCCGCTGATTGGGCATGATTATGAAAAAGACGTTCCCGCTCATGATCGTGGCCGTAAAGGCCCCTAAATGCAAAAGTGCTGCGCGCCCGCTGAACACATTAGTGTAAAAAATTGCCATGCCGACAATCACCACAAAGAGCGCCAACATCATGGCTGTGGGGTAGTCCCCAAGCTTAGATTTGCACAGCAGATCATAGATCAACCAGCCTATGCCCAGCGATGCTGCAGACAGTAAAACGCCCTGCCAGACCGCCAGATCAGCAACGTTAGGATCGATCAAATAAAACTCAGCACCCAGGTAATAAACCAGCGCGAGCATCGCAAAGCCGCTGAGCCATGTTGCATAGCTTTCCCATTTGAACCACGTCAGATGCTCGGGCATGGCACTTGGCGCCACGAGGTATTTCTGAATGTGGTAAAAACCTCCTCCGTGAACCTGCCATTCTTCGCCGTCTGCAGGGCCTGTGATCTCGCGGTTCAGCCCAAGATCCAAGGCGATGAAGTAAAATGAAGAACCGATCCAAGCGATGGCTGTGATGACATGCAGCCATCGCACCGCAAATTCGGCCCAAGACATGAATATGGCGAAATCAAGCATCGCGGCTCCTTATGCTGCGACGCAGCTTGAAAGGGCTTTGACTTGGATGCAAGTGGCATCATTGCAGCCAACGCATCAGCCTATTGATAAAGGCGCAATTTCAACCCTCAGCAGTTCCGCGCGCAACCAATCCTTGTTTTCATGCGTTTGACTCAACCCATGAAAAATGACACGTTTCTGGCTCTTAGAATATGAGCATGGCCCTTTTTTGCTGGGCTTCAAGGATTGGGGACGTCCAAATGCTGCCTTTCTTACCGTTTCTTTTGGTACTTAGCTTTGCGCTGTTGTCAGGTACCATGAGCACCGGCGAAGACGCAGAGGCCGATGACCAAGAGCCGCACGGCGACGGCGACAGCAGCCTTGATATCCCCGATACGTCTTCGCTAACGGATGACGAAACCGATGACGACTCAGAAGAAGAAACCGATCCACCAATTGATGCGCAAGACGGTGCAGAGGATGAAGTCGATGTACCCGCCGACGCACAGGACGAAGATATAGGGGCGGTTCTTGGGCTGACCGAAGACGGCGCTTTTGTATACGTCGGCGAAGATGAAACACGCGACTTGGCGTTGATATACTACGCAGATTGGGAAGAGGAAGGGCTGGAGCGCGACGAAGCGCGTTTCTATCTTGTTGCCGAAGAAACCGATTGGTCCGGTGAAACTTGGGAAAACCGATACGAACTCCCAGGGATCGAAGAATATACTGCGGAGCTGCCGCAGTTTGAGGACAACAACGGGCTTGAATTGATCGGTGTTATCGACCTGAACGATGTAATCTACGATCTTGAAGACCCCGAAGCCAGAATCGGCACGCTTGATTCAAATGTTCCATTCGAAAGCTACTTTTTGGAGGCCGCAACTGATGGGGATGCCCTCCTTACTTTTGTGCGAACGGAAGACAATGAATACACGTACGTCATGCCGGATTACCACATGGTCGAAGACACCACAGGGACCAACGGGGATGATTATTTCTTTGCCATAGTCGAAGGGATCACTCTTGATGGCGCAGGCGGCGACGATGGTCTTGTTGCAGGCATTGACAACGTCACGTTGATCGGTGGCGATGGAAACGATGGTTTATCCGTGCGTGCTGGGGCGGACGGCGCCTTTGCCTTCGGCGGCGAAGGCAATGATACGGGCAGTGCTTACGCTGAGGCAACTATCGACTTGGGAGCTGGGGACGACCGCTTTACGATGTGGGGCGGTGGTCTTGTTTTGGGCGGCGACGGGAATGACACACTTCAAGCCTCAAATGGCAATGCTTTCAGTGACGATCCAGAGCCCATCCCAGCCTATTTGTTCGGGCAGAGCGGTGAGGACACTTTACGAGCTTATCATGAAAAAGCTGTCGCATATGGCGGATCTGGGGATGACACGCTTACAGCGACAAACGGTGGCGCAATATTCGGTGACGACGGAGATGACTATTTGACAGTGGGCAGCGGGAGCACGGGTCATGGCGGCGCCGGTGATGACGCAATAGTCTTGGCTGAATTTCATACGAGTGCGCTATATGGAGGCAGCTCCACCGTTACCGGTGGGGATGGGTCTGATACTTTCAACATTAGTATGGTTGATCGGGCCGCTAGCGAAACACCCGAGTTCTTTGTGCGAATAACCGATTTTGACCCAGAAGAGGATGTTCTCACAATTGATGCATGGGACCTACAGTACCCACTGGAGAGCTTTGAAATCGTCGAAGCTGATGACGGCAGCTATACTGACATCCAGATTTACTTAGAGGCTACGGATGGAAGCGAAACGGCCGTAAACATAATCCGTATAGATGGCACACCCGGCATCACGGCTGATCATATTGTGGGGCTGTAATACTTTGACTTTGAACACGTAAATCTCGAAGTGACCCAAACCGATCTTCCTCTGTGCGGCGCTTGCCTGTGCGGCGCTGTGCAGGTGACCGTTACTGCACACGCGATGCTAACCTTCGCGTGTCATTGCCGCGTTTGTCAGAAGATGACCGCCAGCGCCTTTTCCGTAGGCACTATGTTTCCAAGCGACGCGGTGGTCTTTTCAGGTGAACTGGTGGTTGGTGGGCTCAAATCTAAGGACCGCGTCCATTCTTTCTGCGCGTCCTGTTTCGGCCTTGTTTACTCGCAGGTCATTGGCGCTGAGCACAGGATCAACTTGCGCACATCAATGCTCGATAAATCTTCGGATTTCGCGCCGTTCGTCGAACTCATGACGAGCGAAAAGGTGCCTTGGATTGACTTACCAGTGGCACATAGCTTTCCGGGAACCCCATAGACCGCAGATCAGCTTCAGGCTTTGATCGAAGGTTATCGTGAGCAGGTATCACAGCCCAAAGCCTGAAACCTAATCCGACTTAGCTCCCGCGATAGGTGCTCATTCCATAGGGGCTGAGCAGGAGTGGCACATGGTAGTGATCGTCTTCAGCCATGCCAAAGCGGATCGGAACTTGATCCAAAAACAGCGGATCATCTGTTTGACCTTGTGCACGCAGATAATCGCCCGCGTAAAAGACCAGTTCATAAATGCCCGTTTTGAAATCCGCCGCTGGCAGGATCGGCGCATCGGTGCGACCATCTGCATTGGTTACTGCTTCCGCAATTTTGCTGTGTGTGCTCCCTGACACCCGATACAGGGCAATCTTTATGCCCTCAGCGGGGCATCCTTGTGCAGTGTCCAACACATGTGTCGTCAGATACCCAGCCATTGCGCATGCCCTCTTTTCATTCACCGTCAAATACGGTCTCATTCTGCGCAACCACATCACAGGAGCCGAAATGACACAAGCGCCCCCCCGCTATCCGCGTGATATGATCGGCTACGGCCCAACGCCGCCCATCGCAATTTGGCCCGCCGAGGCAAAGATCGCAGTGCAGATCGTTGTGAATTACGAAGAAGGCGGGGAAAACAACGTCCTGCATGGCGATGCGGCATCCGAGGCATTTTTGTCTGAAATTGTCGGAGCGGCTGCATGGCCCGGTCAACGGCATTGGAACATGGAAAGCATCTATGAATACGGTGCGCGCGCTGGCTTTTGGCGGCTGCACCGCCTGCTGACCTCGCTCAACGTGCCGGCAACGGTTTATGGGGTGGCTACCGCTTTGGCGCGCTCCCCGGAACAGGTGGCCGCAATGAAGGCAGCGGACTGGGAAATCGCGTCCCACGGGCTGAAATGGATCGAATACAAAGACTTCTCCGAAGATGACGAACGCACGCATATGCAAGAGGCCATCGCACTTCACGCCCGCGTCACAGGGTCTGCGCCTAAAGGCTGGTATACCGGACGCTGCTCTGCCCAAACCGAGAGGCTTGTCGCAGAAAACGGCAGCTTTTCTTATGCCGCAGATAGCTATGCGGACGATCTGCCCTACTGGGCGCGCTATGGTGAACGTGATCAGCTGATTGTGCCTTATACCCTTGATGCCAACGACATGCGCTTTGCTACACCCCAAGGGTTCAACGCAGGTGATCAATTTGAAAACTATCTCAAGGATAGCTTTGATTGCCTGTATGAAGAGGGCGTTGCAGGTCAACCCAAGATGATGTCAATCGGGCTGCACTGTCGCCTGATCGGGCGGCCCGGACGCATCATGGCGCTGAAGCGCTTTATCGAACATGCGCAGCGCAAGGCTGGCGTGTGGTTTGCGCGACGCATCGACATTGCGGATCACTGGAGCTTTGCGCATCCGCCTGTTGACCAGCCCCGCCCGTGCCAAATGGACCGCGCCGCTTTCGTGGCGGCCTATGGCGGAATTTTCGAACATTCGCCATGGGTTGCCGAGGCCGCCTATGAGCTTGAACTTGGCGCCGCACATGACCGCGCTGCTGGTATGCAAAATGCACTGGCCCGCGCTTTTCGGGCGGGATCAGACGCGGCACGGCTGGGAGTTTTGCGCGCGCATCCCGATCTTGCTGGAAAGCTCGCTGCCGCCAGGCGGCTCACAGCAGAAAGCACCTCTGAGCAAGCTTCAGCGGGTTTGGACGCGCTCACGTTGGATGAGTTCTCCGAGTTCACGACGCTCAACGCCGCCTATACTGAAAAGCACGGCTTTCCTTTCATCATTGCGGTTCGGGACCATGATAAAGGATCGATCCTGTCGGCCTTCCAGCGGCGTCTTGGCCATGATACGGACACCGAGTTTGCTGAGGCCTGTGCTCAGGTTGAACGCATCGCCACCTTTCGACTGATGGACCTTTTGCCCTGAGCCACGCTGATCAAGCCCATTGCACATGCAATAGTGAGCTATGCGTTGTTCAGCGCAGTGAACCGAGGATATTATGAGCCAACGCACTTATCACGCGCCCCGTGGCGGTCTGCCTAACCCGCGCACCCGCGCGCATGATCGCAGCGTCTTTACCAATGCCTATGCGGTTATTCCGCGTGGAGTTATGTCTGATATCGTCGCGTCCTTCTTGCCCGGCTGGGTCGGAGCACGTGCTTGGATTTTGGCGCGGCCGTTGACCGGCTTTGCCGAAACTTTTGCCCAATACATTGTGGAACTGATTCCCGGCGGCATGTCCGACCGCCCCGAGCCAGACCCCGAGGCGGAGGCAATTTTGTTTGTGCTGCGCGGCGATCTGGAGCTGCGGCTAGATGACAAAACCTACCGGCTCGAGGCGGGCGGTTACGCATATGTCGCCCCCGGCACGGACTGGAGCGTACGGAACCGCCATGAAGACAAGACCAATTTCGTCTGGATTCGCAAACGCTATGAACCCGCGCCGGGGATAGCCGCGCCCTTAAGTTTTGTCACTCATGACGACGACATCGAACCTATTTCGATGCACGGTCACACTGATACTTGGCAGACAACGCGCTTTGTCGACCCCGGGGACATGGCTCATGACATGCATGTCAATGTGGTGACCTTTTTCCCGGGTGGAAGCATCCCATTCGCAGAAACACACGTGATGGAGCATGGGCTTTATGTGCTTCAAGGCCGCGGCGTCTATTATTTGAATGACGATTGGGTTGAGGTGGAAGAAGGCGATTTCTTGTGGCTCCGCGCATTCTGTCCACAAGCCTGCTATGCGGCAGGCGATGAGCCATTCAGATATCTGCTCTACAAAGACGTCAACCGCCATCCATCTTTGACACTTCCCATGTTTCAAAAATGAAGATTGTCGTACAGCCCCTCACGGCCCCAGCCTTTGCCCCGTTTGGGGATGTGATTGATGCCATTGGTGCGTATGACAAGCTTATCAATCAAGGTCTTTGCGAACGCCATCATGACCTAGCAAAGCTGGATTTCGGCGTTGAAAGCGGCGGCCGCGCCGGTGTTTCAGTTTTCAAAGCTCAGGCCCTCAGCCTACCATATGAGCTGGAGTTGATGGAGCGGCACCCGGACGGCACGCAATGCTTTATGCCAATGACAGAGCACCCGTTTTTGGTTGTCGTGGCCCCTGATATTGGGGCCACACCCGGCCAGCCAATTGCGTTTCTGACGGCCCCTGGTCAAGGCATCAATTTCCATTGCGGAACATGGCACGGGGTACTTACACCTCTTCACGCGCCCGGCCTCTTCGCGGTAATCGATCGGATCGGGCCAACCGCAAATCTTGAAGAGCACTGGTTTGAAACCCCTTACACAATCATTCCCGACTGACTGCTTTTCCAGCGTAGGCCCACCCGCCTCCCTCTTCGGCAGCTGACGCTGCCTGTGACGTAAGGGGGCGCGCCGCGCACGCGGCGTCGCCGCCTGTGGCAACGCAAAGCCGATCAAAAATCTGTATCACGCGATTTCGAAGTGAGACGTCTCCGGCGGGCTTAATCGGATCCTTAAAGCAAGCCCTTGGGCTTCAAAGATTAGGCACTCAGGACGCCGCCAAGGTTCGATGAAAGTGGCGCGCTCCGAGCGAAGTTCACTTGCGCGACCCCCTCAGCTTTAGCATGGTCTCATTCGAACAGGGAGAGCCACAATGCGCGACGATGCTTTTATACATGCCAACAACGCAAAGCAGCTTTGGCACCCGATGGCACATCCCGGCGACCTTCAGTCCAACGCGCCCGTGGTTATTGCGTCAGCCGAAGGTTCGACGATCACAGATAGTGCTGGGCATACTACAGTTGATGCAGTCGGCGGTCTTTGGTGCGCTAATCTTGGTTACTCTAATGAGGCTGTCAAAGCCGCAGTTGCAGAGCAAATGCAAGTCTTGCCCTACTATTCGGCATTTGGCGGCACCACAAATGCCCCCGCCATTGAGGCTGCGCACGCGGTCACGGACTTCTTTGCCGCGGACGGCATGGTGCGCGCCTTTTTCACCTCGGGCGGATCTGATTCAGTTGAAACAGCACTGCGGCTCGCGCGACAATATCACCGGCTTCGCGGCGCGCCAACGCGAACGAAATTCCTGAGCCTTAAGAAGGGGTATCACGGAACCCATTTTGGCGGCGCGTCTGTCAACGGAAACAACCGTTTCCGAACCGCATATGAGCCTTTGCTTCCGGGGTGTTTCCATATCCCAGCCCCGTATCCGTACCGCAATCCGTTCAACGAAACGGATCCGGCCCGGCTTGCCCAACTTATTGCGCAGTCAATGGAGGACGAGATCGCCTTTCAAGGCGCCTCGACAATTGCAGCGTTCATCATGGAGCCGATTCTAGGTGCAGGTGGTGTGTTGCCACCTCATGAAAGCTTCATGCCGCTCATGCGCGAGATCTGTGATCGCCACGGAATTCTCTTGATCGCCGATGAGGTGATTACCGGATTTGGTCGGACGGGGGATTGGTCCGGATCGCGCCACTGGGGTGTTAAGCCCGACATGATGACCACCGCCAAGGGGATCACTTCTGCCTATTTTCCAGTTGGAGCCTGCCTCATCGGAGAAAAGGTCGCAGAGACCTTTGAAAGCGACCAAAGTGGCGAGGCCGCAATCTATCATGGCTATACGTATTCCGCGCACCCGGTCGGAGCGGCAGCTGTCACGGCCTGTCTTGCGGAAACGGTGCGGCTTGACCTAAAGACCAACGCGAAGGCTCGTGGCGCTCAGCTTTATGCAGGCGCCAAAGCCTTAAAGGCAGAGTTTGGCGTTGTTGGCGATATCCGCGGGGGCCATGGGCTTATGACCGCACTAGAACTGGTGAGTGACCGATCATCCAAGACCCCAATGGATGCCGCCGGGATGAACCGGGTGCACAAGGCTACCTATAACGCGGGTACAATGACGCGCATTGGCGGCAACAACATCATGATGTCTCCACCTTTGATCATCACCGAAGATGAGGTGCATCATGTCCTAAGCTCACTCCGCACTGGGCTGGCTTCTCTTTAAACGTCACCAATTCAAAACCGGCCAAGCGCGTTGGAAACGCGCTTAAAATCCTTTGCAAGGATTTTCCCGACCGCAGTGTCGCGCTCTGACGCATCAGCATGACCCCAAGTAGTTGAGACCCTTTGAAGGGTTGGGCGGAGATGTCGCACCGATCCCTGTTGCCACCGAACATTCAGAGAGTACATAAGTTTCAGTAATTTCTGAAACTTTGGATATAAAGATGCAACTTAGCGACTTTCACAAAGATTTTGTGCTGCATTTCGGAGAAATGGGCAGCCGTTGGGGTATCGCACGCACTGTGGGTCAATGTTACGCCGTGCTCTTTCTTTCTGACGCCCCCCTCTGCGCGGATGACTTGGTAGAGGCTCTGGGCGTTTCACGCTCAAACGTATCGATCTCCCTCAAGGAATTGCAGGCATGGAACATTGTGCGCTTGCGCCATGTTCAAGGCGATCGTCGCGACTTTTTCACAGTGCCCGAAGATATGTGGGAAATCGTCCGAACACTCGTTGAAGAACGCAAGAAGCGCGAGATCGACCCAACTCTTACAAAGCTGCGCGACCTGCGTATGGCCGAGCCATCAGAGGCAGATGCCTATGCGCATGGCCGCGTTACCGAGCTGCACGATCTCATTGAGACAATGACAGGCTTCTATGATGAGCTGAGCCATCTCGAAACTGAGCGGCTTGTTGCGATGATCCGCATGGGCGCGAAACTCAAGAAGTTCATTGCGGGATCGGCAAAGGTGCTCCCGCTTAAATCAAAGACAACGGAAGGATAGCCAATGGAAGGGATGGACACACTCATCCTGTCGCGCATCCAATTCGCGGCCAATATCTCTTTTCACATCTTGTTTCCAACGATCACGATCGCTTTGGGATGGGTCCTGCTGTTTTTCAAACTTCGCTTTAATGCAACCGGCGATGAAAAATGGATGAACGCTTATCGCTTTTGGGTAAAGGTCTTCGCTTTGTCTTTTGGCATGGGCGTTGTCTCGGGCATTACGATGTCCTTCCAATTCGGAACCAACTGGCCCGGCTTTATGGAGAGTGTGGGCAACATCGCGGGGCCGCTCTTGGCCTATGAGGTTATGACCGCCTTTTTCCTTGAGGCTGTCTTCCTTGGGATCATGCTCTTTGGGGCGCAGCGAGTGCCAAGCTGGCTGCACACGACTGCAACCGCACTCGTGGCCTTTGGAACAACAATGTCCACCTTCTGGATCTTAGTGTTGAACAGTTGGATGCATACGCCTGTTGGGTACGAGATCATTGAC
>CALKJA010000094.1 GCA_937995865.1 uncultured Paracoccaceae bacterium
CTGAGCCTGAGCCTGAGCCTGAGCCTGAGCCTGAGCCTGAGCCTGAGCCTGAGCCTGAGCCTGAGCCTGAGCCTGAGCCTGAGCCTGAGCCTGAGCCTGAGCCTGAGCCTGAGCCTGAGACACCCAAACCGGGCCTTCTAGGCCGATTGCTGGGGCGCAAAGCTGCCGCGCCAGAGGTCAAGCGGGTGCTCGATGATGACATGCTAGAGCAACTTGAAGAGTTGCTCATTACATCAGATATGGGGGTGGATACGGCTTTGCGGGTCACGGCTAACATGGCAGAGGGTCGCTTCGGAAGGCGGCTTTCTGCGAATGATATCAAGGCCTTACTATCCCAAGAGGTTGCCCGGATCATGGAGCCGGTGGCAAAGCCGCTTCCGCTCTATGCCAAGAAACCGCAAGTCGTGCTTGTTGTCGGCGTGAATGGATCGGGCAAAACAACCACCATCGGAAAGCTCGCCAGCCAATTTCGGGCCGCAGGCAAATCTGTGGTCATCGCTGCGGGGGATACGTTTCGTGCAGCCGCAGTGGAGCAGCTTCAGGTTTGGGGGGACCGCGCGGGCGTGCCTGTTTTGACCGCCCCCGAAGGATCTGACCCGGCGAGTCTTGCGTTTGAAGCCATGACCAAAGCCGAAGCGGATGGCGCGGATCTGTTAATGATAGATACGGCTGGTCGCCTTCAAAACCGGCAAGATTTGATGGAAGAGCTGGCCAAGATCGTCCGGGTGATCAAAAAGAAGGACCCAGAGGCGCCCCATAACACGCTTCTGGTGCTGGACGCGACAACCGGCCAAAACGCCGTCAATCAGGTTGAGACCTTCCAAAAGTTGGCGGATGTATCTGGGCTGGTCATGACCAAGCTGGACGGGACGGCCAAAGGTGGTGTGCTGGTGGCATTGGCTGACAAATTTGGCCTGCCGATCCACGCCATTGGTGTGGGCGAACAAATTGATGATTTGGCCCCGTTTGACCCTGAAGAGTTCGCTGCCGCTCTGACCGGCGCAGGCACCTAGGGTTGAGCGAATGGATCTTCGCGATCGAAGGCACAGAAGCGGGGCATCGTGCCGCGCTTCTGCTGGCTCTCAACGCGGCCCTCTTGCATGCGATTTTTGGAGCGCTTCAAAAGGGGCGCCATGATCCGTGGCTGACACGGGGTGCGATCGATACCGCACTTGTTGTGATGTCATTACCAATCGCGCTGTTTGTAGTGCCGTGGCCGGAAGGGCCCGTGTGGTGGATCCTTGCGGGCGCGATGGTGATCCATTTCATCTACAAGCTTGGCATGGCACTGGCCTATAGCCGTGCGGCTTTTACCGTTGTGTATCCCGTGGTTCGGGGCACAGGGCCGCTTTTTACGGTTATTGGAGCCTATTTCCTCTTTGGAGAGACTTTCACGCTGATCCAATGGAGCGGTGTGGCGGTGTTGCTTGTTGGGATTTTTGGGCTGGCAGGCTATAATTTGCGGACCCTGAAAGTTGATCGCGATACGCTTGCTCCGGCGCTTTGGCTTGCTTTAGGCACCGGTGCGATGGTGGCGCTTTATACCACCTATGATGCTTACGGGATTAGGGCCACGCCTGATCCATTCACCTTTTTGATGTGGTTCTTCTTGCTGTGCTCTTTGGATTTTCCAGTGATTGCCTATGTAAGATGGCGCAACGATCCTGCACGCCCTGCGCTTGGCCCGCTTTTGGGGCGCGGGGTGATTGGCGCATTGATCGCTTACGGGTCATTTGGATCCGTGATGCTGGCAACACGGCTTGATAAAGTGGGTGAGGCGGCGGTATTGCGGGAAACCTCAACCGTTTTCGCCGCGATTATCGGCTGGGTGGTGCTGAAAGAAACTGTTGGCCCCCGGCGGCTGGCGCTTATGGCGCTGATCGCGGGCGGGGCTGTGATTGTCGAAATGGGAGGCTAACGCCCGATGAGTGACCCCAAAAGCGCCCCGCGCGAGATCAATCCGATGCTTAAGTTGGTGCTTGAGCTTGGCCCGCCGGTTGCGTTCTTTGTGCTGTACCTGCGCATCCGCGATCAGGCATTCACCTTCGGTGGCACAGAATATTCCGGCTTTATCTTGGCAACAGTAGCGTTTGTGCCGCTCTTGCTGTTGTCGATGGGAATCCTGTGGGCGCTGACGGGGCAACTAAGCCGGATGCAGCTTTTCACGGCCTTTATGGTGATCTTCTTTGGTGGCCTGACGGCATGGTTCAACGATGAGCGGTTCTTTAAAATGAAGACCACGCTGGTTTACGGGTTTTTTGCGCTTATTCTTGGGATTGGCCTGCTACGGGGGCGTAGCTTTCTGGCCTATGTGATGGCCGAAATGATGCCAATGCAGGATGAAGGATGGATGATCCTAACGCGGCGGCTCATGCTTGGGTTTGCTGCACTGGCTGTCGCCAATGAGGTGATCTGGCGCACGATGAGCACCGATACATGGGTCAAGATTGAGACCTTCGGCTTTCCGGTGGCGCTGTTTGCGTTTTTGTGGTGGCAGATCATGGCGCTTCAGAAATACGTCATCGAAGACGAAAAGACCGAATAAAGTCAGTTGGTTGATTAACCTTTGCACTTAACTTGGCGTTTTGCGTAAATCTGCATGCAGGGCCCGCCCGGCCTGAACACCGGACCGCGCCGCACAGGCATCTAGCCAACGCGCCATATGTGGTTTGTCCTCAAGCGTTTGCTGCTGCCCTTCCCAGAGCGAAGCCCAAGGCCAGATTGCCATATCCGCGATGGTAAAGCTGCCGCCAGCCACCCATTCGTTCTGCGCAAGCTGGGTATTGAGCACGCCATAGAGCCGCGCAGTTTCAGCGCGGTAGCGGTCTTTGGCATAGGGAAGATCCTGAGGTGGGTCTTGCAACGGCGCGTATTTGATAAAGTGATGCGCTTGACCGGCCATTGGACCAAGTCCGCCCATTTGCCACATGAGCCATTGTTCAACTGCGATTCTCTCGCGCTCGGACTTTCCGCCAAACTGCCCGGTCTTGCGCGCCAGATATTGCAGGATCGCGCCGGACTCAAAAATCGAAATTGGCATACCGTCGGGCCCATTGGGATCCATGATAGCGGGCATCCTGTTATTGGGTGCGATCGCCAGAAACTCGGGCTTGAACTGATCGCCCTTACCGATGTTCACCAGATGGGTGTCATAGGCCAACCCCATTTCCTCAAGCGCGATAGAAATTTTCCACCCGTTCGGAGTGGGCCAGAAGTAAAGATCAATCGGACGTGAGAGGGTTTGGGTCATCGTGCGCTCCGGTTGTTTCAGCGCAGGATGGCGCAAAAGCCCAGTTTGGCAACCCGCAACAGGCGGTTGACCTTCCGTGAGCTGCGGCGTAGCTAATGGTTGTGGCGATTTGTTTCCGGATTGCGGGCCACGTTAAACATGCCGCTAAAGAGGTGAGGTCAGCGTCCCGCACGGCGTCAGCCCCTACCTTGACCGGTGGGGGCTTTTTTGTTGCCGACGGAGGGCAGCTACATGGAAAAACGGACACAAGCAGTTCATGCCGGAACACGGCGCAGCCAATATGGTGAAGTCAGTGAGGCGATCTTTCTGACCCAAGGGTTTGTCTATGAAAGCGCGGAACACGCCGAGGCGCGGTTCATCGAAAGCGGGGAAGACGAATTCATCTATGCGCGCTACGGGAATCCCACGGTGCGCATGTTTGAAGAACGAATTGCGGCGCTTGAAGGGGCTGAGGATGCATTCGCCACGGCGTCGGGCATGGCGGCGGTTAACGGCGCATTGATGTCTATGCTCAAAGCAGGCGATCACGTGGTATCAGCTCGTGCGCTCTTTGGATCGTGTTTGTATATTCTTGAAGATATCCTGCCTCGCTACGGCGTGGAGGTGACCTTTGTTGACGGAACGGATCTGGCCGCGTGGGAGGCCGCGTTGCGCCCCAATACGCGCGCTGTGTTCTTTGAGAGCATGTCAAACCCCACGCTGGAAGTCGTTGATATTGAAAGTGTCTCCAAGCTTGCCCACGCGGTTGGCGCAACAGTGGTGATTGATAACGTGTTTTCGACACC
>CALKJA010000095.1 GCA_937995865.1 uncultured Paracoccaceae bacterium
GAAGACACCAAAGAACACGGCAAAGTCGAAAACATGCCCAAGATGGAAGGCCGCCAGATGATTATGCTGATCGGCCCAATGCCCAAGTAGGCACGATCAACGGCTAACACGAGTTCAAGAATAGTTAACGGCGGCTCCTGCTTGGAGCCGCCGTTTTTCGTTTCTGACCGGCGCAGATTAGCGCAGAGTGTTGGGTAATTGCCTTTTAATATGGCGACATAAACCACTCCTTAAGCTCGAATATGAAAAGGTCCCGCAACACAGGCCACTTCGGCATGAGGACCAGTTAATGACGCAACCCGCAGACTACGGCGCCGCACTTATGGCTTTCAAGCATGACGTTTTTCAATCCGTTGGGCCCTCTCGGATCGCGTCCTGCACGCTTGCTTTGCTTGCCGCCGATACTGCAAAAGACGCTACAAGCTTTGAGAATTATAGATCAAAATCAATAGCCCGAATTGAGGCGGCATATGAGATGCTCAATAGTAAAATGCCGGCCGGATTAGACGCCTTGGGGTTTGATGAGTCGGCTGATCTTGTCAAAAAACGCAAAGCAGCTGCAACAGCTCTGGATCTGATCAAACACGCGGCGCAACACAGCTCAAACAACGCTCAATCACTTACCGATGCCGCCCTGTCGCATGTAGAGCCCGCCGTCACTGACTTTCTGGATTTGCTCATATCCACCTTTGATGCCGAGTATGCAGAGCACAAGACCACCTCTCGTGAGGGTGCATTGGCCGCGGTGAAATCCGCAGACGCGGTCGGCCGTTCAATCAAGATGATAGCTATCAACGCGTCGATCGAAGCAGCCCGTGCAGGCGATACTGGCCGCGGTTTCAAAGTCATCGCGGAAGAGGTCAAGACCCTTGCAGGGGAAACACAAATGCTTCTCACCCGCATCTCGCGTGCAATGCACAACTATTAGGAAACAGCGTGGGTCACAGCGCGACCGGTCATCACTTTGACCAAATGCGCACGGTAGTCGGCCGATCCATGCAAATCAGATATAAAATCCTCAGAACTGAGCGTCAGATCATACAGAGCTTTCGCGCTAAACTCAGAAGACAAAGCCGCCTCAGCAGCGCTCCATCGAAAAACCCCGTCCTCAGACGCGCCAGTGACGGCCACACGTACCCCATCCAAGAATTGCGCGACGAATACCCCAACAAGGGCAAAACGCGAGGCTGGTTGAGCAAATTTCACATAGCCCGCGCGCAACGGTACTGGAAACTGAACCTCAATAATAATCTCCCCCTCCTCAAGATCCGTGGCAAACATCCCTTGGAAAAAGTCTGCAGCGTCAATCCGGCGTTCTGGCGTCAAAATCGCAGCGTCCGATGCAAGTGCGGCCGCAGGATAACAGGCAGAAGGATCATTATTAGCAAGCGACCCGCCAATCGTGCCGCGATTGCGCACGGCTGGATCACCAATCTGGCCCGCCAAAGCTGCCAAAGCCGGGTATACCCCCGCCATTTTCGCCACTTGGGCGTGGGTGGTCGCCGCGCCAATACAAACCGCGCCATCATCGCCGATGCACACGCCTTGTAGGGCCGGAATAGATGTCAGGCTGACCAAAGTATCTGCCTGCGCCAAACGCTGTTTCATCGTCGGGATAAGCGTTTGCCCCCCGCCCAACGCCTGTGCGTCTTCATCCAACAACGCCTTTGTGGCAGCTTCAATTGTGTTCGGTCGCAAAAGCTCAAAATCATACATGGCGAACCCTCAAAACAGAGTCGTTCATTGTGAGCGCTCTTCAACGGCTTGGCCACTGGCCGCCATAACGGCGCGCACGATGTTCTGGTACCCCGTACACCGGCACAGATTGCCCTCAAGATACGTGCGAACTTGGGCTTCGCTTGGCTTTGGAACGTCAGCCAAAAGGGATGCGGCACTCATCACCATCCCCGGCGTGCAAAACCCGCATTGAAGCCCATGATGCTCCTGAAACGCAGCTTGGATCGGCCCAAGCGTTCCGTCAGGCCCCGCCATGCCTTCAATAGTGGTCACTGCCGCGCCTTCCGCTTCACAGGCAAACATCGTGCAGGATTTAACGGCCATACCATTCACCTGCACCACACAAGCCCCGCATTGGGATGTGTCGCAGCCTACATGGGTGCCCGTCAGCCCCAAACCCTCGCGTAAGAACTCAACGAGCAGAGTCCGACCTTCCACCTCCGCCGAAACAGGCGCACCGTTTACGGTCATTGCAACTTCGGCCATGAAATCCCCTGCTTTCCGCTCTGGGCAACTTCACCACAGACTGCCGGCTAAGCGCAAGCCAACCGAACGGCGCGGCGGTTCAATGATCCGATCACGCCCCGATGCTGGGAGCAACAGCCGCCATATAGCGCCATCATGTCGCGCGCCGCAAGGCGCACCGTTTAATCAAAACATCCGCCCGTCGGAGTGCGCGCAAGCCGCATTGCTCAGCGTGCCAGCCAAGGCTATAGAAACAGGGCACTGCACCTAGGAGAGACACCGATGAACGCTCCAACGGCCTTCTCACAGGGCACCGGCCCTGAGCTTGCTTCCTTCAACTGGGATGATCCCTTTCATCTGGACCAACAGCTTGGCGAAGATGAACGCATGTTGCGCGACGCGGCGGCGCAGTTTGCGGCAGCTGAATTGGCACCACGGATCAAACAGGCCTACCGCGAGGAAACGGTTGCTCCAGAGCTGTTCCCAAAAATGGGTGAAGCCGGGCTGCTGGGTGTTACGGTCCCTGAGGCCTATGGGGGCCTTGGCGCATCCTACACCGCTTATGGCCTGATCGCGCGCGAGGTTGAGCGTGTGGATAGCGGATATCGCTCCATGATGTCTGTGCAATCTTCTCTCGTGATATACCCGATTTACGCCTATGGATCCGAAGAGCAAAAGCAAAAGTTCCTGCCCGGCCTGACCTCTGGCGCCTTGATCGGTTGTTTTGGCCTGACAGAACCAGATGCAGGCTCGGACGTTTCGGCGATGCGAACTCGTGCGGTCTACAACGAGGCCAAGGACGAGTGGACGCTCAACGGAACCAAGACGTGG
>CALKJA010000096.1 GCA_937995865.1 uncultured Paracoccaceae bacterium
GGCCGCCTCACCCATGCACCGCATGCAACCCTGTGTGCGACAACCTGTGGGGTGTGCCTTCCAAATGAATCGGTTATGAGGTAGTTTAACGCTAAACTATTTCTGCACTTACCTTGGGAGGGAGCGCATGGCGGCCCGAAAGACGACCAAGTCCAATGTCTCAAAAGAAGAGCTGATGGGACACTATCGCGAAATGCTACTGATCCGGCGTTTCGAAGAGAAAGCCGGACAACTTTACGGAATGGGCCTCATCGGCGGGTTCTGCCATTTGTATATCGGTCAAGAAGCGGTGGTTGTTGGCCTTGAGGCGACGACAAAAGAGGGTGACAAACGCGTCACCTCGTATCGCGACCACGGCCACATGCTGGCCTGCGGCATGGATCCCAAGGGCGTTATGGCCGAACTGACGGGGCGCGAGGGCGGCTACAGCGGCGGCAAAGGCGGCTCAATGCATATGTTCTCCAAGGAGAAGCATTTCTACGGCGGGCACGGGATCGTCGCGGCACAGGTTCCGATCGGCGCGGGTCTTGCTTTTGCGGACAAGTACAAAGGCAATGATAACGTGACCTTCGCGTATTTCGGTGACGGCGCAGCCAATCAAGGACAGGTTTATGAAACCTATAACATGGCTGAGCTTTGGATGCTTCCGGTAGTCTTCGTCATTGAGAACAATCAATATGCGATGGGTACGAGCATGAAACGCTCGACAAAATCACCTTCGCTTTGGGAGCGTGGTGCAGCATACGGCATCCCAGGCGAAGCGGTGGACGGAATGGATGTGCTGAAGGTCAAAGAAGCGGGTGAAAAGGCAGTTGCACACTGCCGAGCAGGCAATGGCCCTTACATTCTTGAGATCAACACGTATCGGTACCGAGGGCATTCAATGTCCGACCCGGCAAAATACAGGACGCGTGACGAGGTTCAAAAGATGCGCGATGAACGCGATCCGATTGAAGGCATCCGTCAAATGCTGCTGACCGGCAAGCACGCATCGGAAGAGGACCTGAAGGCCATCGACAAAGAAATCAAAGGCATCGTCAACGAGGCCGCTGAATTCTCAAAGGAGAGCCCGGAACCCGATCCAAGCGAACTTTGGACTGATATCTACGCCACCGAACTCCCACAGGAGGCCTGAAGACATGGCAACTGAGATTCTGATGCCCGCCCTCTCGCCCACAATGGAAGAAGGCACACTGGCAAAATGGCTGGTAAAAGAAGGCGACACGATTGAAAGCGGCATGATCCTTGCCGAAATCGAAACCGACAAAGCCACGATGGAATTTGAAGCCGTCGACGAAGGTGTAATGGGTAAGATTGTCGTTGCTGAAGGCACCGAGGGTGTAAAAGTGAACAGCCCAATCGCGGTGCTTTTGGAAGAAGGTGAAGATGCATCGTCTGCAGAGACATTAACAGATTCATCGGCCGACGCACCAGCTCAGGCCGCAGCGTCGGCTCAACCTGCGGCTGCAGCGGCTCCTGTTGAATTCCAACTATCCGATACATCCCCGGACTGGCCGGAAGGCACCGAGATGAAAACCATGACCGTGCGCGAAGCTTTGAATGAAGCGATGTGCGAGGAGATGGAGCGCGACGAAAACGTGTTCTTAATGGGGGAGGAGGTTGCCGAATACCAAGGTGCCTACAAGATTTCACAAGGCATGCTCGACAAGTTCGGCGAAAAGCGCGTTATTGACACGCCGATTACCGAGCACGGCTTCACAGGTATCGCTGTGGGTGCGGCATTCGGTGGTCTGCGTCCGATTGTTGAGTTCATGACCTTTAATTTCGCCATGCAGGCGATTGACCAGATCATCAACTCTGCGGCCAAAACACTCTATATGTCAGGAGGCCAAATGGGCGCTCCGATGGTGTTCCGTGGAGCCAACGGTGCTGCGGCCCGAGTTGGCGCACAACACTCGCAAGACTTCGCAGCTTGGTACGCACAAGTGCCCGGCCTTAAAGTTGTGATGCCCTACACAGCAGCCGATGCCAAAGGGCTTTTGAAGACTGCGATCCGCGATCCCAACCCGGTGATCTTCCTTGAAAACGAAATCATGTACGGCCGATCGTTTGAAGTGCCCGCGCTTGACGATTTCACGATCCCGTTTGGCAAAGCGCGAATTGCTGTTGAAGGCACTGATGTGACCATCGTGAGCTTTGGGATTGGAATGCAATACGCTTTAGAGGCAGCAGAAAAGCTGGCTTCTGACGGAATTTCTGCAGAGGTAATCGATCTGCGTACATTGCGCCCGCTCGACTATGCAACAGTGCTAGAAAGTGTTCGCAAAACAAACCGCTGTGTGACTGTTGAAGAAGGCTGGCCAGTGGCCTCGATGGGCAACCATCTTGGCGCGACGATCATGCAGCAAGCCTTTGATTATCTTGATGCACCCGTGATCAACTGCACCGGTAAAGATGTGCCCATGCCTTATGCAGCAAACCTTGAAAAGCTTGCTCTTGTGACAACGGAAGATGTCATCGCGGCGGTCAATCAGGTCACGTACCGCTAATGGACGTCTTGGGGATTGAGCCAAGGACCCGGGCCTATCGCGTGCGAGCAATGCATGCAGGACGGCCCGTGGTTGGGCTAATCCCGGAAGTTTTGGTCGGGGTAATGCCCCGCCATAACGATGTTTACGAATGGCTCGCGCAGCACGCTGATAAAATCACTGCTGCGCTCCAAACGCTCGCCGCAGGGCAAACGCCCCGCCCCCCTTACGACCAACTTCGCCTTGCGGAGGAGATTTAAGATGCCCACGGAAATTCTGATGCCCGCCCTGAGCCCCACAATGGAAGAAGGGACACTTGCCAAATGGCTCGTTAAGGAGGGAGATGAGGTCAATTCAGGCGATCTTCTTGCCGAAATTGAAACAGACAAGGCCACGATGGAATTCGAGGCCGTAGATGAAGGAATCATCGGAAAAATTCTGGTGGAAGAAGGTGCCGAAGGCGTAAAAGTGAATTCGCCAATTGCCGTTCTTTTGACAGATGGCGAAAGCGCAAATGATATTGGGGCGGCACCTGCTTCGGCCCCTACCCCAACTCAATCGCCAGCAGAAGCGCCAGTCGCTGAGGCAGCTCCAACTCCAGCGACAGGTTCGAAAAGCACGGCTTCCGGCGAACGCATTTTTGCTTCTCCATTAGCGCGTCGAATTGCTGCGGACAAAGGATTGGATTTAGCCACGCTAAGGGGCTCCGGACCGCATGGTCGGATCGTCAAGGCAGATGTGGAAAGTGCAGAATCGACACCGGTTGCGGCGGCTGTTCAAGCAGCTCCAGCTGCAGCTTCGACCGCTGCAGCTGCGCCAAGCGGACTTTCCGGTTCTGTCGTTGAAAAGATGTATGCAGATCGGGAATACGAAGAAGTTCCACTGAATGGCATGCGTAAAACCATTGCGGCCCGCCTCACAGAGGCCAAGCAAACGATCCCGCATTTCTATCTTCGTCGTGACATACAGCTCGACGAGTTGCTGAAATTCCGGTCACAGCTGAACAAAAAGCTGGAGGCGCGGGGTGTTAAGCTCTCGGTGAACGATTTCATCATCAAAGCCTGTGCAAACGCCCTTCAGGCAGTGCCAGCTGCCAACGCCGTTTGGGCAGAAGACAAAGTCTTACAGCTCAAGCCTTCGGACGTTGCTGTTGCTGTCGCGATTGAAGGAGGTCTGTTTACGCCAGTGCTCCGCGATGCTGATATGAAATCACTGTCAGCATTGTCCACTGAGATGAAAGATCTCGCCGGCAGAGCACGTGATCGCAAACTGGCGCCACATGAATATCAAGGGGGTAGCTTCGCGATCTCCAACCTTGGCATGTTCGGAATTGATAATTTTGACGCTGTGATCAACCCGCCGCACGGGGCGATTTTGGCTGTGGGCGCTGGTGTGAAGAAACCAGTGGTTGATAGCGAAGGCCAAGTTGCTGTTGCAACTGTGATGTCCGTAACTCTTTCGGTTGATCACCGTGTAATTGATGGTGCTCTTGGGGCTGAAGTTCTCAAGCACATTGCCGACAACCTTGAGAACCCTATGACCATGCTGGCCTGATAAAGCTTACAAAAAGAGCCCGCCCCGCGCTTATTGCCGGGACGGGCTGTTCTTTGCACAGCTTACGCCCCCGATTTCAGGATTTGGTTCATCGAAACAGAGGGTTGGGAGCATCCCGCTTCGCCCACGATTTTGGCGGGCACCCCTGCGACTGTTTTACAGGGCGGGACTTCTTGCAGAACAACTGAACCAGCAGCAATCCTGCTACATTTCCCGATCTTGATATTGCCAAGCACTTTGGCCCCTGCTCCGATAAGGACACCATCTCCGATCTTAGGATGGCGGTCGTCGTCTTCTTTGCCAGTGCCACCCAAAGTAACGGAATGTAGCATCGAGACATTGTCCCCGACCACGGCCGTCTCGCCAATCACAATCGAATGCGCGTGATCGATCATAATGCCTTTGCCGATGCGTGCGGCAGGATGGATATCGACACCAAAGACCGCTGATACCCGTGCTTGTACAAAATAAGCCAGATCTTTGCGACCTTCGGTCCAAAGCCAATGACCAACACGATACGCCTGCATGGCCTGAAAGCCTTTGTAGTATAGGATTGGCTGCATCAAGCGGTGGCAAGCTGGGTCGCGCTCAAAAACGGCAACCAGATCCGCGCGCCCCGATTCCGCTATCTCTGGTGATTTTGCGTACGCCTCATCGGCAATCTCACGCAAAATCTGCTCAGACATCTCACCTGACGCCAACTTAAGCGACATGCGATATGCGAGCGCTTGTTCAAGCGTCGAGTGGTGCAGTATCGAGGAGTGTACGAGACCACCCAAAATTGGTTCAGCTTTGATGGCTGCTTGACCTTCTTCGGCAACGCGCGCCCACACTGGATCGAAGCTTGCAAGCGAATGTTCAGTTACAGCCATATCGGACCTCCCTATCTTGAGCTTGTGCTACAAAAATAGGGAGGCGCGCGCAAACTTAAACTCCTACGCAGTCATAAACAGCGTTGCCTCACTTCCCGCACCGAACTTTTCAGACACCTGCGCCACACGAATTTCATATTCTCCAGAGACGCTGTCAGCCGCTTGCATCGCAGCAGAATATGTCCATGTAGGTGCGGTTAATTGCGCCTCTCGCAGAACAATCGTCCCTTGAACGACGCGCACCCTATAGGCTTCGAAAGCCTCGCCTAACGGTACATCTGGCACATCCCAGATGTCGCCATCAATGCGGGTGCGCCGCACCCAAGTTAGAGCGAGATCACCATTCAGATCATTTATAGACACGTGAGCAGGAGCGTAGGGGCGCAGCCCAATACCTTGAAATGCTTGAATATACTGTTGATAGGAAGGGTCATCAAAAGCCCTCCCGCTCGGCCCAATGCGGAAATACTGCGCAACGTTGCGGGTGGCGGACGTTAGGTCCAACTGGCCCTGATTGCCGTCCAGAAGGACAAAGACCGAGTCCGCAGGCCAAACATCCGTAATGAAGGACTCGGACCCGGCTTGCCCGCGCAGTAGCAGCGACAATTCCCAAACATCATCTCCGACCAGCTCAGCAGTTTGAAATTGAATCAACTCCCATTGGTCGGCCGATCCATCCCCGATTGCCGCGAGGTTTCCACCCGCCAGCAACGCGTCCTCAGTCACGCTTTCAAGTGCGCCGCGCGTCATCTTCACACGAATAGTGTTTGATCGATCAAATATCGCGCAGGGCCCAGCAGCAAGTGGCATCTCAAGTTTGCCGAGCGAGGAAGGCGTAGCCACGACATCAAGCAAACTATAGTTGCTACCGGTACTTGAGTTGTAGACGGCTGCTAGCCCCGGCCAATCAGCTGCCGTTACGGCCAAATGCGGCGCGTGAGCTACCTCGTCGCCCGTGATCAAGGGAAGATCCATAAAGACAGAGTACACGGGCAAAGGCGCCGAGAAAGTTGACGTGACAATATCTGTCGCGATGTCATTGGGGCGTTCGTATACACCCGGTTCAATGCGCACTGCTTCGACTTGCCGAGCATCTACATCTTCGGCGCGGTCAATGCGAAAATGCGCAAAGCCATTATCATTTGGAATGGCTACGACATCACCAGCCGCAATATCCGTTTTAGACGGGGGTAGTGAAAAGCGGGCAGTGTCCCTTGCTACGCGAGATTCTGCGAGCCAACGGTCTGCAATCACGCGGGCTTCGCTTCGGGTCAAACCAAGTGCCAATTCCGAAGTGGCTACTGTGAACGTTTGCTCATCGGGAAAGACCGCTTGCACGGCGGCAGCTTCGAAATCTCCGTCGGCATCTACATAGCTTAGCTGAATTCGGCCAGCCGTTTCAGCTTCCGCTGACCTTTCAAGCTGCAAAACGGCAGCTTCACCAGCTTCATACACAAGCTCTTCAGGGGCAAGCACATGCTCGGCGACCCCGTCTCGGTTAAAGAACTCGATCACGCCATTGCGCTCAACCACATCAAAACCATACGCCAACATCAACGGCTGCAAAGCAGACCGCGCATCCGAAACATCATCAACCTGATAACCGCGAACAAGCCCGAAAAGGCGGCTCACATCATAGTCAGTTACGCCGGAGCGTTCGCAAATCTCCGCGACAACATCACCAAGGTGACGGGCAGTAGCGCGGCCTGTAATCCAATGGCCCGTAGCATAGTTGTCAGCATCCGACCATAGATCGCTAAGTGCAGGGTACGCCGGAAAAGGGCGCGCATCCCACGCCCAAACATAGGCGTGAGACATGTCGATCATCGATGCCCCATATACGCTGGAAACCGGGTTATTTGCGGGATCGATCCAGTAGGAATTCATCGCCCGCAGATATTGAAGCTGGATCAACGGGTCCCGCAATCCATTGGAATATGCAGGCAAACTGGATTCAGACGATTTGGGATCAACGAATTTATTGGGCTCGTTGGTGCCTTTATCAATCGCTGCACATCCCAACTCGGTAAATCGGATCGGCTTTAAACCAGGTTCCCAAGCGGTTGGATATTGCGCGCGAACGCCATCAACGCGTCCATGATGGCGGTTCTCCCACCAACTGCGGATATCTTTATAACGGAACACCCAAGGTTCATTATATGCCCCATCAGTAATTGGGGTCCGGATTTGAGCGTCTCGAGCCTCTTCGGAATGATAGAACCAGTCATAACCT
>CALKJA010000097.1 GCA_937995865.1 uncultured Paracoccaceae bacterium
AATTCTCTACAAAAAATCCCACAGCATTGCCACAAGTGGTACATCGGCTGCAGGCATGGGGTAGTCTCTCAGTTGGTTTTTTCGCGCCCACGTCAAAGACTGACCCTCTTTGCCTTTGGGCGTCCCATTCCATTTCCGGCAAGCAAAGAGCGGCATCAGAAGATGAAACTCTGCATAAGCGTGCGATGCGAATGTGAGCGGCGCCAGGCAACTATCCCATGTCTCGATGCCTAGCTCTTCGTGCAATTCACGTACCAGGGCCGCCTCTGGAGTTTCTCCGGGCTCTACCTTGCCGCCTGGAAATTCCCAAAGCCCGGCCATGCTTTTGCCTTCAGGGCGTTGCGCCAACAGGACGCGGCCATCAACATCAATCAAAGCGACGGCTGAAACGAGGACGATCTTCGTGCTCATGAGCGATAGTCTGCGTTTATCGTGATGTATTGATGGGTCAAATCGCATGTCCAGACATCGGCATTCCCATCTCCAACGCCGAGATTGACGGTAATCTCCAGCTCTTGATTCTTCATATAGGCCGCGCCGAGCGCTTCTGAATAACCGTCTGCCACCCAGCCTTTCTCAGCGACAAGAATATCACCGAAGCGAATGGATAATAGATCTCGGTCTGCGGCCGCGCCCGATTTACCAACGGCCATAACGATGCGCCCCCAGTTTGGATCCTCACCCGCGATAGCCGTTTTAACGAGCGGAGAATTTGCAATCGCCAAGGCCACCTTTTTTGCGTCGCTTGTGTTTGCCGCCCCGTGGCAGGAGATCTTGCAGAATTTAGTCGCGCCCTCACCGTCGCGCACGACTTGATGGGCAAGATCAAGCATCACAGCTTCAAGGGCTGTGTCGAACCCACAGTCACCACGGATCCGTGCACCGGACGCCCCTGTCGCGGCAACCAAAAGGGTGTCAGAGGTTGAGGTGTCGCTGTCTACAGTGATGCAGTTGAAGGTGCGGTCTGTGATCTGACCTACCAGCTTTTGCAAAACAGGTTGGTCAATCACCGCATCAGTAAAGATATAGACCAGCATCGTGGCCATATCCGGAGCAATCATCCCCGAACCCTTTGCAATACCCGCAATTGTCACGGTTCTGCCGTCCACCACAATTTGTGCGCTAGCGCCTTTCGGGTATGTATCCGTGGTCATGATCGCGCGTGCGGCGGCTTCAATACCATCCGATTCTAGCGCGCCAGCCAACGTGCCCAGATGTGCTGTGATCCGATCATGGGGAAGACGCTCACCGATGACGCCGGTCGAGGCCGTGAACACGCGCGTTTCGGGAACGCCAACAGCTTGTGCTGTTGCTGCGCTAAGCGCGGAGACGGAATCAGTTCCGGCACGCCCTGTAAAGGCATTGGCATTGCCAGAGTTCACAAGAAAGGCGGCTCCTAAAGTGGTGCTCTGTTCCATCAGTGTTTGGAGTTTTTCCTCGCAATCCAGCACGGGCGCAGCGCGCGTTGCTGAACGCGTGAATGTGCCCGCGATGGTGGTGCCGGGATCCATAACCGCAAGCATCACATCGGTACGGCCGGTCGTATAGCGCACGCCCGCAGCAGCTGTGGCAAAGCGAACACCCCCAACAGGCGGTAGATCGGGAAAGCCCCCATCCTGTGCCGCTTTGGGCGCAAGCGGTGAAATTGGCAGCCCGCTCATTCGCCGAACAGGGACAATGTGTTGAGCAACTCGGGATCCACACCCTCGAGCGTGATTTCAATGTCTGCCGCCGCACGAAGCTCTGTCACGCGCGCATCCAATGCAATGCTGCGCAGCTGACCAACAATATCCTCGCGCACATCTTCAATCGCGGGCGCGGATTCGGTGCGCGTATCGTTCAAACGCACAACGTGCCAACCAAACTGGGTTTCTACCGGCGCCGAAATTTGACCAACCTCAAGAGCACGCACGGCGGCTTCAAAGGCAGGAACCATCATGCCTCGGCCAAACCATCCCAGCTCTCCGCCGGATGGGCCGGATGGTCCTGTTGAAAATTCTTTTGCGAGCTCGGAGAAATCTGCACCTGCGTTTGCTTTTTCGACCAGAGAGGCGGCTTCGTCTTCCGTTTCAACAAGGATATGCGAGGCATTAAACTGCGGCTCACCGGTAAAATTTCCAAACTGCTCGTCGTAAAATGCTTGGACCGCTTCGGGCGAAACGGCGCTTTCGGCCAGAGCGACAACAGCCTCACCCGCAAGCAAAGACGCGCGCTGATTGGATATAGCTTCATCAATCCAATGCGGTTCTGGCGCAGCATTGGCCAAAACGCGCTGCTGGATCAGCTGATCAACAATCCCTGGCAAAAGTTGCGCAGGTGGAATGCTCTGATACTGCTCTGGCAGCTGGCGTCTAATATCCAAAACATGGGTCATCGTGATCGTCTCGCCATCAATTATGGCAACCACAGTATTCATTCCCGTGTCTTGGGCAGCCAGTGGTGCGGCAAACGTGGCACAAAAAGCTGTTAGGATTAGGCTCTTTTTCATGATTATCTTTCCTTTGGCGCCTCTGACCCCTTTGTCATTGGGGCGTGGCGTTGACTTGGCTATGCGCGTTGCTTACATCGCGGAATGGCTCCGAGAGGGCTGTGGTGCCCGAAGTGGTAGTGAACGTGTCTTACCGCACATCTATGCGGGTTCGCACGCGGGCTGCAAGCGCCCTGCCCCCTCAAGAAATCAGAAGGCCGTGAGGCGCGAGGAATACATGCTGGGTTTGGGAACGATCTCCAAAAAAGTCTTTGGCACTGCGAACGATCGCAAGGTGAAAGCGGTGCGGCCACTGGTTGCTAAGATCAATGCACTCGAACCGGAATTTGAGGCGCTGAGTGATCAAGGCCTCAAAGATAAAACGGAAGAGTTGGCCAAACGGGCGATGGGCGGAGAGAGCCTTGATGCCTTGCTGCCTGAGGCGTTTGCCAACTGCCGCGAAGGCGCGCGCCGTGCGTTGGGTCTTAGGGCGTTTGATGTTCAGCTGATGGGCGGGATTTTCCTTCATCAAGGCAATATCTCTGAGATGAAGACCGGCGAAGGCAAGACGCTCGTTGCAACCTTCCCAGCCTATCTTAACGCGCTGACGGGCAAAGGCGTGCATGTTGTTACCGTGAACGACTACCTTGTGCGACGCGATGCGGAGTGGATGGGCAATGTATTCACAGCGTTGGGTCTGACCTGTGGCGCGGTTTATCCAAATCAACCCGAAGATGAAAAACGCGCTGCTTATGCTTCGGACGTGACATATGCCACGAACAACGAGCTGGGCTTTGATTACCTACGCGACAATATGAAGTCCGAACTTAAGGACATGAACCAACGCGGGCATAATTTCGCGATTGTGGACGAAGTGGACTCGATCCTTGTGGACGAAGCCCGGACGCCACTTGTTATTTCTGGCCCGGCCGAAGATCGCAGCGAGCTATATGTAACTATCGACAAGATCATCCCTGAAGTTCAGCCAGAGCATTATGAGCTGGATGAAAAGCAGCGCTCGGCCACGTATACAGACGCAGGCAACCAATGGCTTGAGACACATCTTGTCGCGCGTGGTGTGCTTCCGGAAGATCAGGATTTGTATGACCCCGAAAGCACTGGGATCGTTCACCACCTGAATCAAGGTTTGCGTGCCCATAAGCTCTTTACCAAAGACAAAGACTACATCGTCCGCGATGATGAAGTTGTGCTGATTGATGAGTTCACCGGGCGTATGATGTCTGGCCGTCGTCTGTCAGACGGTTTGCATCAGGCCATCGAGGCCAAAGAGGGCGTAAGCATCAAGCCTGAAAACGTGACATTGGCATCGGTCACATTCCAAAACTACTTCCGTCTTTATGGCAAGCTGGGCGGCATGACCGGTACAGCCAAGACCGAAGAAGAAGAATTCCAGACGATCTATGGTCTTGGTGTGGTGGAAGTTCCCACCAACCGACCCGTTGCGCGTGAAGATGAGCATGATCAGGTCTATCGCTCTACCGAGGAGAAATTTCAGGCCATTGCAAAGTCCATTAAGGCCGCGCATGAGACCGGGCAGCCAGTGCTTGTTGGCACAACCTCCATCGAAAAGTCTGAGGCTCTCTCAGGTCTACTGACCAAGGAAAACATCCCCCACAACGTTTTGAACGCGCGCCAGCACGAGCAAGAGGCGCAAATTGTGGCTGACGCCGGTAAGCTCGGCGCTGTGACGATTGCCACCAACATGGCGGGCCGCGGCACTGACATTAAGCTTGGCGGTAATGTTGAGTTTAAAGTTATGGAAGCCTTGGCCGCTGATCCTGACGGCGATGCAGACGCAATTCGCGCGCGCATCGAAGAACAGCAGGACGCGGATGAAAAAGCCGTAAAGGATGCCGGTGGTTTGTTCGTACTTGCCACAGAGCGCCACGAGAGCCGCCGCATCGATAACCAGCTACGAGGCCGCTCCGGCCGTCAGGGCGATCCGGGCAAATCTTCGTTCTACTTGTCACTCGACGATGACCTGATGCGCATATTCGGATCCGAACGGCTTGAAAAAGTCTTGTCTGGCCTTGGTATGAAAGAGGGTGAAGCGATTGTGCACCCGTGGGTGAACAAGTCTCTGGAACGCGCGCAAGCCAAGGTTGAAGGCCGCAACTTCGACATCCGCAAACAGCTTCTCAAGTTTGACGATGTGATGAATGATCAGCGGAAGGTGATCTTTGGCCAGCGGCTTGAGATCATGGAGGCCGAGGATCTGTCCGAGATCACCACGGATATGCGTCATCAGGTGATCGAAGACATGGTCGTTACCTATATGCCGCCCAACTCCTATGCTGATCAGTGGGAAACCGAAAAGCTCTATGCCGAGGTGATTGAAAAGCTTGGACTTGACCTGCCGGTGATCGCATGGGCGGATGAAGATGGTGTGGATGACGCCGTTGTCCAGGAGCGGCTTGAGAAAGCGGGTGATGAATTCATGGCGAAAAAGGCCGTGGATTTCGGGCCAGAGACAATGCGCCAAATCGAAAAGCAGGTATTGCTGCAAACGATCGACCGCAAATGGCGCGAGCATTTGGTGACCCTTGAACAACTGCGCTCTGTTGTTGGTTTCCGCAGTTATGCTCAGCGTGACCCGCTAAACGAATATAAGTCTGAAGCGTTCCAGCTTTTTGAAAGCTTGCTCGACAACCTTCGCGAAGATGTAACCAAGCAGCTTTCTGCCGCGCGCCCGATGACTGAAGAAGAACAGCGTGCGCTGATTGCCGAATATCAAGCCCGTCAACAGGCGATGGCCGATGCGCAAGGCCGTATGCAACAGGCCGCCTCCGCAGGTGCTGCGGCGGCTGCAGCAGGCACTACTGTAGAAGCAGGCATACCGTTGCCAGGTTTTGACGAAAATGATCCGTCAACTTGGGGCAACCCAGGTCGCAACGAACTTTGCCCCTGTGGATCCGGCAAGAAGTTCAAGCACTGCCACGGCAGCTTTTGAGCGCCACAATTCTGCCGCCGACCTGACGCCCCTCTGACGCCGGGTCGGCGCAAAGACTCCGCGAAACTGCCGCGCTTCTGGCCACGGCCCGCCCGAATCGAACCCGATAAGGTCAGGGAACGATTTTGGCGTGGGAGCTGAGCAATGGGTCTTCGAACTTCTCTTCCGGGTGGAACTACAGCCCGCAAACTTGGCATGGTTGGCCTGACATTTGCCTCTGCAATGGGCATCGGCTTTTTCATGCAGCAAGGCGATGCTTCGGCCTCGTTGTCGTCCGGCGTTCTACAAGCCACAGGCGCAGCGCCATCACAGGCGATCGCAGCCTCTGCAATTGCACCGGCACCAGACGTAGATCCATCGTTGGCCTTGCCTGAAAGGGATATGGCTTTGGCGGACCGCGTTGCGTTTGATACAATGCCCGACGCAGAAATCGATACCACTGGCGTTCCGATGGTTGAGCCTGTTCTTGCTGAAATCGACGAGGACACAAACCAAGCGCTAGCGGCAAGGCCGTTGAATTGTGAGCCTAGCCTAACCGCACGGGCCACAGAAGCTGCAATGGTTGAGCTTAGTGTGGACGCGCCATGTACGTCCGGTGCGTCATTTACCATCCACCACGAAGGCATGATGTTCACTGCAATGACAGATGTCGCGGGTGGCGCAAAATTGATGGCTCCGGCTTTATCGGAACGCTCAGTCTTTATCGCGGCTTTTGATGATGGAACGGGTGCGGTTGCAGATGTCGCCGTCCCTGAACTGACGCTCTATGACCGTGTTGTTCTACAATGGCGCGGACAAAGCGGGCTTGAAATCCACGCGATGGAGTTTGGCGCTGAATATGGTCAGCCCGGCCATGTGTGGCGCCACGCAGCACGCAGCCCAGCTGTTGCGACAACCGGCACAGGCGGTTTCTTGATGCAGTTGGGCGATGCGCGCACCGATAGCCCTTTAATGGCTGAAGTTTATACCTTCCCTTCGGGCAAAGCCCCACAAGATGGCCAAGTCACCCTAAGCGTTGAGGCTGAAGTGACAGCGGAAAACTGTGCAACAGAAGTTGAGGCTCAAACTTTGCGCCGCAGCGGTGCGGAAAACATCAAAATCTCGGATCTAGTGCTGTCTGTTCCGGAATGTGAGGCGATTGGTGACTTTATGGTGTTGAAAAACCTGCTTCCCGACCTGACACTAGCCCAAGGTTAAGTGCGTGACGTTCCCGGCCATGATATGGCCGGTTGGGAGGTAAAGTGGCCAAGAGATGGGTCCGGGCGGCGGTCTACGCCGCCCTTTGCATGTTCAGCGCGTTCGTGCCTGGCCTGCTCGCCGCGCAGGAGGTGTCTTTGCGGTTTCCCGATGGCTCCTTCGAAGTGACGGGGCCACTCTTGGGTTTCGACGGCCTTTCTTACCGGTTGGATACGCGTTTTGGCGTTCTGACAATAAAGGCCGATCAGGTTGAGTGTGTGGGTGACTGCCCGACTGACACATATGCCCCGTTGATCCGAATGAGTGGAACAGAAGCACTTGGAGAGGTGCTGATCCCCGCAATGGTGGATGCGTTCGCTTTGTCTCTTGGCTTGCAAAGCACGGTGGAACCCGCGACTGACGGTGCCGTGCGGCTTGCTCTACTAAGCGACGGGGTTCCGATTGCGCGGTTTGAGATTGCGCGTATGAGTACAACCGATGCTATTGCTGCGCTTTTTGAAAACCGCGCGGATATTGTTTTGTCTGACCGCTTCGTCACTACAAAGGAAGCGGAACGTTCCAAGACTCTGGGTTTCGGCGATTTAGAGGACCCCTTGCGCCGAAGGCTATTGGCCCGCCGCCCTTTGCGTCTTGTAACATCAGAGCCGCCACCACCGTTTACAGTGACACAGCTGGCACAAGTGCTGGCCGGGCAGATCTCCGATTGGTCCGCGCTTGGAGCAAGTCCTGAGCCGATAAAGCTTTTCACAACCGGGATGGACCACGGCCCCTTGGCCGCGCGCTTGGCAGAACTGGAAGCCGTTCTGAGCCTTCCATCAACCCCACTTGCGCAACTTGCTGTTCTTGATGGCCCCGAGGCGCTTCGTGTGGCTCTTGAAGCGACGCCTGGTGCTATCGCTATCACACATGAGCCTGATCCGTTCGGCCATGAGGTGGCCCTATCCCACGGATGTCTTCCCGGCACGGCCTCGCGCGCCGAAGGCACAGCCCACCCTCTTATGGTGCACTACTGGGCTTACACCGGGGCTGCGCGGCTCCCTGATTTGGGGCGTGCGTTTTTGATGTTCGCTTCAGGGCCAGATGCTCAGCGGGTGGTTGATCGTGCCGGCTTCATTGATAAACGCCCTCGCCCTGTTCCTCTTGCTGAGCAGGGTGACAGGCTGGCGCAAGCAGTCGCTGCTGCTGGGGAGGAAGTCTCGCTTTTGGACCTTCAAACCACGCTGCGCCGTTTGCAAGGATATGATCGTTTGGAGCTAAGTTTTCGCTTTCGCGAGGGCGAACCGGAGCTGTTGACCGAAAGCGTTAGTGAGGCACAGGGGTTGGCAGCGTTGCTTGATACTGGTGCCTTTGATGGGCGTAGCCTGCTTTTTTTGGGTTTGACAGACAGCATGGGCGATGCCGAAGCAAACGCGCGCCTGGCTCAGGTTCGAGCGACACGTGCCGCAAATGCGGTAATGGCAGCGATGGCCACCAACCCAGCCCGCGTTGTGATGCAAAGCGAGGGCTTTGGAGAGACCCTTCCAATTGCTTGCGATGATACAAGATGGGGCCAACACGTGAACCGCCGCGTTGAGGTTTGGGTTGGGCCCCACACACGCTAAAGATAGCCCTCCGCCCGAAAACTCAATTCGCGAGATTGGCCAATTATAATGTGATCGTGCAGCACCAGCCCAAGAGCCTGTGCCGCGCTTTCAATCTGGTGTGTCATCGAAATGTCAGCTTCGGATGGCGTTGGATCGCCTGACGGATGGTTATGCACCAAGATGATTGCCGACGCGTTGACCTCTAACGCGCGCTTTACCACCTCGCGAGGGTAGACCGGCACATGATCCACCGTTCCCTGACCTTGCTCTTCATCGGCAATGAGGATGTTCTTGCGGTCAAGGTATAACACGCGAAACTGTTCTGTGCTGCGGTGGGCCATCGCGGTATGACAGTAATCCACCAATTGATCCCAGCCTGACAATACGGGCCGCTGCATGACCCGCGCGCGTGCCAGACGATGCGCCGCGGCCTCGATGATCTTGAGCTCGGTCACTACAGCGTTGCCCACGCCTTTAACTCCGCGCAAACGCTCCGGATCCGCTGACACAACGCGATTGAAATCACCAAAGCTGTCTAACAATAACCGGGCAAGAGGTTTAACATCTTGCCTTGGGATCGCACGAAACAACACAAGCTCAAGAAGCTCATAGTCTGGCATGGCACCCGCGCCACCGGCCATGAAACGTTCGCGCAACCGGGCGCGATGATCGCGCAAATACGAGGGCGGCTTGGCAGAATTTGGTGTGATTTTCACCTCATCCGCTTCAAACAGTGACATAGGTTTCTCAGAAAAATGACCCATGCCGACACGGTTCAGCGATTCTGGTTAAGGCAGAGTTAATTGATCTATCCCAGCAGACTGTACAGCAGCGCGAAACGCCGAATGATCTTTCAACAATCGCCCTACGTCCGCCGGAGGTCTTAAACCGCCGCGCAGCGGCCTCCCTTTAGTTCAAGCCAACGGCGCAGAAGGGCGGCGGGTGGGCCGCGCCAGAAAAACGCGCGGCGCCAAAGAAGCGGGGTTAACCCTTCATCTTCTCCCAGAAGCTCTTCACGGAATTCAGAAAGCTCGAGCTCTCAGGGTTATTCTCGGAGCTAAGCTCTTCAAATTCCTGCAGAAGCTCTTTCTGACGGGAGGTAAGGTTGACCGGTGTTTCCACAGCCAACTCAATAAACATATCGCCCGTGCCGGCGCCACGCAAAGCAGGCATGCCTTTGCCACGCAAACGCATCTGCCGTCCAGATTGCGATCCCGCAGGGATTTTGACACGGCTGCGCCCGCCATCGATATTAGGCACTTCGATATCGCCGCCCATTGCGGCAGTGGTCATGGCGACTGGCACACGGCAAAACAAGTCAGACCCATCGCGCTGAAAGATCGGGTGATCGGCCACCTCAATGAAAATATAGAGATCACCAGAGGGACCGCCGCGCATCCCGGCTTCGCCTTCGCCACTCAGCCGAATGCGCGTGCCAGTTTCGACACCAGCGGGGATGTTCACGCCCAGAGCGCGATCTTTCTCAACGCGTCCTTGTCCGCCACAAGCGCGGCAAGGATTCTGAATGATTTGGCCGGTCCCTGAGCATGTTGGGCAAGTGCGCTCCACTGTGAAGAAGCCTTGCTGAGCGCGGACTTTGCCCATGCCTGAACATGTTGGACATGTCTGCGGTTCAGATCCGCCTTCGGCGCCTGTGCCGTCACAGCTCCCGCATTGAACCGATGTGGGAACGTTGATGGTTTTGGACATTCCTTCGAATGCATTCTCGAGGTCGATCCGGAGATTATATCGGAGGTCAGATCCACGCGATGCGCGCCGTCCACCTGCGCCGCCTCGCTGGCCGCCCATGAAATCGCCAAAGAGATCGTCAAAAACATCTGAGAACGCAGATGCAAAATCGCCCTGACCGCCTGCGCCGGGCCTTCCGCCGCCGCCCATGCCGCCTTCGAACGCTGCATGGCCATAGCGGTCATACGCAGCTTTCTTGTCGCCGTCCTTTAGGACGTCATATGCCTCGTTCACCTCTTTGAACTGGGCTTCGGCATTTGGGTTGTCGCTGTTTCGATCGGGGTGCAGCTCTTTTGCCTTGCGGCGATACGCTTTTTTGATCTCCGCGGGATCTGCTCCTTTGGCGATGCCAAGCAGCTCGTAGTAATCAGTTTTGGCCATTCACATGCCTCCTTTAACGAACATGGGGCGGACGGTGCGATCCGCCCGCCCCAGTGGTTCGTGGGCAACGACAAGACCATCGGCGCTTGTCGTCGCCATCAAGCCTTAACGCTTGTCATCACCCAGATCTTCGAAATCAGCATCGACAATGTCTTCATCCACGCCGCGTCCCCCATCTTCGGGCTCTTCGCCGTCACCTGCGTTTTGCGCTTCTTGGCTGGACTTGTAGATCGCTTCACCCAGCTTCATGGCCGCCTCGGTCACGTTCTGAATGCCGCTTTTGATTTTGCCTGCTTCTTCTTTCTCAAGATCGTCTTTGAGGGCGGAAATTGCCAATTCAATGGCTTCAATGGTTGTTGGATCAACCTTGTCTGCGTGCTCTTCCATCGATTTCTCTGTCGAGTGGATCAGGCTTTCCGCTTGGTTTTTCGCCTCGATCAGCTCACGGCGCTCTTTGTCCGCTTCGGCATTTTCTTCGGCGTCCTGAACCATTTTCTCGATATCCGCATCGGACAAACCGCCGGATGCTTGGATCGTGATCTTCTGCTCTTTACCGGTGCCCTTGTCCGATGCGCCGACGGATACAATGCCGTTCGCGTCGATATCAAAGGTCACTTCGATCTGGGGCAGACCGCGTGGTGCTGGTGGGATGTTCTCCAAATTGAATTGGCCAAGCATCTTGTTATCCATCGCCATTTCGCGCTCACCTTGGAACACACGGATTGTAACGGCGTTCTGGTTATCCTCTGCGGTTGAGAAGATCTGCGATTTCTTTGTTGGGATGGTCGTGTTGCGATCGATCAGGCGCGTGAACACGCCGCCGAGTGTTTCAATGCCCAGCGACAAAGGCGTCACGTCCAACAGAACCACATCTTTGACGTCACCTTGAAGAACGCCAGCCTGAACGGCGGCACCCATCGCAACAACCTCATCCGGGTTTACGCCCTTGTTCGGTTCTTTGCCGAAGAATTTTGTGACCTCTTCGATGACCCGTGGCATCCGTGTCATACCCCCGACAAGGACAACCTCGTCGATCTCATTCACGGACAAGCCGGCGTCTTTGAGTGCAGCTTGGCAAGGCTTGATGGACTGTTTGATCAGATCGTTAACCAACGATTCCAATTTGGCGCGTGTCAGCTTGACCACCATGTGCAGCGGGGTGCCGGTCTTGGCATCCATCGAGATGAAGGGCTGGTTGATTTCTGTCTGGCTGGACGAAGACAGCTCGATCTTGGCCTTTTCCGCCGCCTCTTTCAGGCGCTGGAGGGCCATCTTGTCCTTCGTCAGATCAACGCCGTTGTCCTTTTTGAACTGGTCGGCAAGGTAGTTGACGATGCGCATGTCAAAGTCTTCACCACCAAGGAACGTGTCGCCGTTGGTGGATTTAACTTCAAACAAACCGTCATCGATCTCAAGGATAGTCACGTCGAACGTACCACCGCCAAGGTCATAGACCGCGATCGTTTGGGTTTCTTTTTTGTCGAGACCATATGCCAGCGCGGCGGCTGTTGGCTCGTTGATGATCCGCAGCACTTCGAGGCCCGCGATCTTACCGGCGTCTTTGGTCGCCTGACGCTGAGCATCATTGAAATACGCCGGGACCGTGATCACAGCCTGATCCACGTCTTCACCAAGATAGGATTCGGCAGTTTCTTTCATCTTCTGCAGGATGAACGCAGAGATCTGGGACGGGGAGTATTTCTCGCCTGCAGCTTCGACCCATGCGTCGCCATTGCCGCCATTGACCACTTCAAACGGCATATTTTTCTTGTCTTTGGCCAGATCCGCGTCATCGAACCGGCGGCCAATAAGACGCTTCACACCAAAAACGGTGTTGGTGGGGTTTGTAACAGCCTGCCGTTTGGCTGGCTGGCCTACAAGGCGCTCATCATCTGAAAATGCCACGATCGAAGGCGTTGTGCGCGCACCTTCGGAGTTCTCGATCACGCGAGGCTGCGCGCCGTCCATGATCGCGATGCAGCTGTTGGTTGTACCAAGGTCAATACCAATCACTTTGGCCATGTTTTCATCCCTTTCTGGCGATGTTCATCCGGGCCCGCCGGTGCGGCACCCGCCTGTAAATTCATTGAGAGCGGCCCCAGTCCGGCGCCGCTCAGCTACCGGGCTATATAGGAGCGGGATTTGGGGGCTGCAAGCGCTGGGCGTGACGTAATTGCATCAGCTTGGCAACTGGTTTTCATCAACCTACCAGCGCCCAGACGCGCCGCCACCTCCAGAGGAGCCACCACCGAAGCCGGAGGAGGAAGAATTTGTGCGGCGGGGGATCATATAGTTGCTCTCGGTGGCATAGTCGCACAGGGTGCACCACGTGCGCATGATGCCGGAGCCAGACAAAGATGTGGTTGCTGAATGCGTGACAGTTCGGCTTTGTCTAAGCCCTTTTTTCCCGCATTGAGGGCAGGTCCTGAACCGGGCCAATCCATCTGCAATTTTCTGACGCCCGGCAATGAGGCCGAAGATGAAGAGGAAGGGCATCATGAACCAAAATACATGAATGTCTTTGGGTGGATCCGCCCCTTCAAGGGAAGGCGTGATGATCGTATCAATCACCGATGCACTGCCGGTTAATATTCCGCTTGCATAATTTTCTGCCGCAAACGCCGGCAGGAAATGTTCGTCCACGGCCTTCTGGGCCGCTTTATCCCATGCACGCGCATACCCGGCGCCTAGTTCAATCCGCATGGCCCGGTCATCTCGCAGAATTAACACAAGAACCCCATCATTGCGGCTGGCGTTTCCAACCCCCCATGCGTTGAACAAGGCGGTCGCAAATTGCTCAAGCGTCAAGTCAGGCGCGTAGGGAGATTGGGAGGCAAGGGTAAGCACCGTCATTTCAACTCCGGTGTCGCTCCGCAGTTTATCAAGCCTGTTTGCTAGGATCTCTTCTTCTGCGTCAGGCAGAAGGCCCGCGTAGTCATTAACCGTGAGTCGGTTGTATTCTGGGAAGCTCTGCGCGCCGCTAATCCCGGCCAACCCGGAACAAACTGTTACGGCTAAGATCAGAAAAAGCGGAAACTTATGAAACGTCTTTAGCATGAAGCTAGGTTACTCTCAGACGACAGTGAAACCTATGGTGGTTTTCCTGCAATTTGGAGGGCGACGGATGCAGCCGCTGCGGGTGCGGGGATTCGAAATTTACAAAGCCTGCCTGGATGCATCCAAGCAGGCTGCGCTGGTTGAGGAGCTGCGCGGCGTGCTTGCGATCGCCCCGTTGGTGCGTCCGGTCACACCGTCCGGCCGCGAAATGAGCGTTAGAATGAGCGCGGCAGGGCGTTTGGGCTGGATCACGGATCGAAACGGTTATCGTTACTCCAAGACCCATCCGAATGGAGCCTGTTGGCCGCCGATGCCGGGGGCGGTTCTGAATCTTTGGCACACCTTGGTTGATACCTGCCGTGATCCAGATTGTTGTTTGATCAACTGGTATGGTGAGGACGCACGGATGGGGCTGCACCAAGACCGGGATGAAGGCAATTTCGATTGGCCGGTTCTGTCTGTCTCACTGGGTGATGCCGCGCTTTTTCGCATGGGTGGGCCGGAGCGCGGGGGTAAAACTCAGAGCGTTTGGCTTGAAAGCGGAGACGTGGTTTTGATGGGGGGTGCTGCGCGTCTGGCCTTTCACGGGGTGGACCGCGTGAGACACGGATCAAGTACCTTGTTGCCGCGCGGCGGGCGGATCAATCTGACGCTCCGGGTGGTTGAGCTTTGACTAGCGCAATGAGCAGCATCCAGCCATAGCTTGGGTGCTGGTACTACGTATCAAAAGAAGAGCAGAAAAACCGAAATCGATATCGCTCATGCCATCGCTGCATTGCTGCCGGGCAATGGAAATAGCCATTCCGGCAAGGCCGGTTTCTTCTCCCATGCCGGATGTGGCCTGAATAGTGCCAAAGGCTCCCATCTGCCGCAAATCGTTTGGCGCGTGTTTTAACCGACCCAGTGAGACCGCCGCGTCAAGGCCGCCCATAATCGAAAGGCTGGCTGTAAGCCCGGGTTCTCCGATGTCTTCTATGAACATACCCCAAAAGGGCTCAGCGCCGGTGCAGTTCAACTGAATAGGTACGGTGCCCCAGTCTTGCCCCGGTTGACGCTCAAGAAAACGGAGCGACGCCCAGCCCATCGTTTCGCCTACCCGGACCCGGCCCCAACGGCCTGTCTGATCAGCGAAGACGACCTCAATCCCTGTTTCCTCAGGACGAAAACGGTCAATGATTTCGCCGCCTGTTCCAGGCGCATCTCGTATAAACAGAACGTCATCGGCGGCAACACCTGTCACATCATACAGCGCCGGGAAGGGCTGAGCTGCTACAATTCCGGCCCAAAGCGATGCAATAAGCAGTCCCACAAGAAGGCGCAAAGAACGTATCACGCCCGCGCGCCCCAGCTTTCGGATGCATGCTTACGGGTATAAAATTCAAGCATCAAGCCAACCATAACCAAGGTCAAAGAGACATAAATTGGATATTCAATCGAGCTGTTGCGTGGGGAATAGTTGATGAAAGCAAATCCTCGTGCCTGATCGATGGCGTGAAACAGTGGGTTCCAATCAAACATCGCAAGCATCGGAGCTGGCAGTGAATTGGCCACGAACATTTTGCCAGAAGCGATCATGTTAGCCCGCTGATAGAGTGCTGTAAAAACACCTACCACTGCCGGCGCCCACGGCTTAATGGAAAGCAATAGTAGCCCGACCGCGGCCCCGGATCCCCACGCGATCAGAAAGCAACCGTAAACTGCGACGGGCTGCTCGATGAGGACAGGTTTCACTAGAAGGCTATACGCCGTGAGGATCACGAACGCAGAGAGCGTTTGCAAATATAGCTCAGCCAGAGCTGTTCCGGCGATAGACACAATGGTGTTCATCGGCGCGTGTTTCATCATCGCTGACGCCGGCCCTTCAGACCCGACAACGGCGGCCATTGTTTTTGTGTGGGTTAGGAACAGAAAGATTCCTGATAAGAGGTAAACAACAAAATCACCTCGCAGCGCCAACCCGCGCAAACCCAAAACGGAAAACATAAAATAGAACGCGGTCACAAAGATAATGGCCTGCAGCATTGACATGAACAGGCCGATTATCGCGTTGCTGTGAGACTTGCGAACCTCACGCACGATCGAATGATATATGAGCTCCAACATGCCAACCGCTGCTGAACGGTTGGTTCGGACGCGTCTTTGTTTAAACATTACGCACTTGCCTCTTTGATGGTCGGCTTTTTCCGGTAGACCCTTGCCGATCTCTTGATGAAACAGGATAAGGCAGGTGATCCGCCCAAGCAACAGTCTTGGCAAATCCCACGCTTGGACTGACTTTGGGACAGAAAGGTATAAAATGAATTACGAGCTTCTTACGACCGTGATGCGCAAACTGGCAATTGAGGCCGGCGGTGCGATAATGGATATTTACAACGCCGACGATTTTGATGTGAAAGTAAAGTCAGACGATAGCCCTGTTACAGAGGCTGACGAAGCCGCTGATGCGCTGATCTCTGCTGGCTTGCGCGCGGCGTTCCCGGATGTTGCACTTGTTACAGAAGAGCAATCTGACAGTCATGGCCTCGACGTATCGACTTTCCTCATCGTAGATCCGCTTGACGGAACTAAGGAATTTATCAACCGCCGTGGCGATTTCACTGTGAATATCGCGTACGTTGTGGATGGCGTCCCGGTACGCGGTGTTGTTTATGCGCCTGCAAAGGAGCGCCTGTTTTATACGGACGCGACGGGCAAGACTCTTGAAGAAACCGGCGCGTTTGACCCGGAAACACCTGGTGAAACGGCCCCAATCTCGGTGAAAAAACCGGACAACGCAGGGCTGCTAGTTGTCGCATCCAAATCGCATCGCTCGCCTGAGTTGGAAGATTATATCGCCAAATACGAAGTTGCAGACAGTAAAGCTGCTGGGTCTTCGATGAAGTTTTGCCTGATCGCCTGTGGCGAGGCGGATCTGTATCCACGTTTGGGCCGTACCATGGAGTGGGATACTGCGGCTGCTCACGCTGTGCTCAGCGGCGCAGGTGGGCATATTGTGCGTTTTGATGACCTCACACCGCTGATGTACGGAAAAGAGGATTTCGCAAACCCGTATTTCATTGCTTACGCGCCAGGCGTTGATTTGAAGCCGGCGTAAAAAATGCAAACCCTGATCGTAATTCCGGCGCGCTATGCATCGACTCGTTACCCAGGCAAACCGCTTGTGCCGCTAACGGGTGCGACGGGTTTGCAACAAACACTCCTTGAACGTTCTTGGCGCGCTGCGCTGGAAGTAGAGGGCATTGATCGCGTTGTTATCGCCACGGATGACACGCGCATCCGCGAAGCCGGAGAGGCTTTGGGAGCTGAAGTCGTGATGACGTCGCCCGAAGCCACTAACGGAACAGAGCGTGTGGCAGAAGCTCATGCCGCGCTGGGCGGAGGCTATGACATCGTTGTTAACCTTCAAGGCGATGCACCGTTAACACCTGCATGGTTTGTGGAAAGCCTTGTGGCCGCCATGAAAGCAAGCCCAAAGGCAGACATCGCCACGCCGGTTTTGCGGTGTGATGGGCGGGCGCTCAACGGTTTCTTGGAAGACCGACGCGCTGGCCGTGTTGGTGGAACAACAGCCGTCTTTGGTGCCGGCAACAAGGGGCTCTATTTTTCAAAAGAAGTGATCCCTTACACTGGAAAGTCTTATACGGATAGCGATGAGACTCCAGTTTTTCATCATGTTGGGGTGTATGCCTATCGCCCTACAGCTCTGGATGCCTATCCAAATTGGCCCGTTGGCCCGCTTGAGGCTCTTGAGGGGCTAGAACAGCTTCGTTTTCTCGAACAAGGTCGTGATGTGTTATGTGTAGAAGTTGAGGGCCAAGGCCGCGCGTTTTGGGAGCTCAATAACCCCGAAGATGTACCTAGAATTGAAGGGATTCTTCTGGAGCTGGGCATCGACTGAATCATGCAACAGCGGAAGGGAGAATTAGACCAAGAAGTTACCCCTTGAGGCAGGGCGAAAAGACATAAATTAGACAAGAAGCGTATTTAATCGGTCCATATGAATTCGGGCGCAGACTCAAATGAGGCAAGATATGAAGCGTAAAGTTACCAAAGCAATTTTCCCAGTGGCTGGTCAGGGCACACGTTTTCTCCCTGCAACAAAATCCGTCCCGAAAGAGATTATGACTTTGGTCGATCGACCTCTCGTTCAATATGCGATTGACGAGGCGCGCGAAGCTGGCATCAAGGAATTCATTTTTGTTACCTCGCGCGGGAAGTCCGCGCTTGAGGACTATTTTGACCACGCTCCAGAACTAGAAAACACGCTGCGCAAAAAGGGCAAGACTGAGCTGCTTGAAACCCTGAAAAGCACGAACATGGAAAGCGGAGCGATTGCCTATATGCGTCAGCACAAGGCTCTTGGGCTTGGCCACGCGGTATGGTGCGCTCGGCGTCTTCTTGGCAACGAGCCATTTGCTGTCATGTTGCCTGATGATGTCATTGCTGGTCCGGAAAGCTGCCTCAAACAAATGGTTGAGGCCTATGAAGAGACTGGTGGAAACATCGTGGCGGCGATGGAAGTTCCCGATGCTAAGATTTCCTCCTATGGCGTTTTGGACGTTGCCGAAGACAATGGGTCAATTGTGCGCACCAAGGGCATGGTTGAGAAACCTGATGCCGGTACAGCCCCTTCTAATTTGGCGGTCATTGGGCGTTATATCTTGCAACCTACCGTCATGAACCATCTGAACAAGATGAAGCAGGGTACAGGCGGTGAAATTCAGCTGACTGATGCGATCGCGCAAGAACTAACTGACGGCCGTGACGTGTTTGGCCTGCGGTTCCGCGGCCAGAGGTTTGACTGCGGATCAAAGGCAGGCTTCTTGCAGGCGACGGTTGCTTTTGGCCTTGCTCGCGACGATTTGCGCGATGAACTGACCGAGTATTTGGAAGATCTGCACACGTTGCGGACTGCAGCGAAGTAAAGCTTCACATGTCGTACAGCGCACAAGACCTTTGGTTGGCCTATAAGCTGCGCTGGAGGCGGCGGCGCTATCTCGCGCGGGCGTGGCGGAAGCGGCGGGAGCTAAGCTCGGTACAAGATCGGACGGGCCAGATCCGCCCCGACGATATTCTAGGCTTTTCCACCGTTCGAAACGAGGCTGAACGTCTTCCGTATTACCTTGAGCACATGCGCGGGTTGGGCGTTGCGCATTTCCTGATCGTCGACAATGGCAGCGTAGACGGAAGCGCTGAATTACTTGCGCGCCAGCCAGACATTTCACTTTGGTCTACTGGCGCTAGTTACAAGGCCGCGCGCTTTGGCGTTGACTGGTTGGGTTGGCTCAAACGCGAGTTTGCACCAGGGCATTGGGCGCTTACGTTGGATGCGGATGAAATTCTGATCTACCCCGACTACGAAATGCGGGGACTTAGGGACCTGACAGCGTGGCTCAGGGCACGGTCCGCGCCGTCAATGGGCGCTATGATGCTGGATATGTATCCGGCCGGAACGTTGGCAGAGGCGGAGTATACACCGGGCGCTCCGATCACAGACACGCTCACGCATTTTGATCCATTTGGCTACACATGCGAGTGGCTGCCGAAATACCAAACGATATCGCTTAGGGGTGGACCGAGAAAACGGTTGTTTTTTGACCAAGAACCAAATTATGCGCCCCATTTGCACAAGTTCCCGCTTGTGGATTGGAAGCGGTCCTATGCCTATGTCTCAAGCACGCATACGGCGCTTCCCCGTAAGCTTAACAGGGCCTTAGATATTCGCTACGGCCTGCCTACGGGCATTCTATTGCACTCTAAATTCTTGCCCGAGGTTGTTCGGAAAAGCGCCGAGGAGAAAACCCGTGAAGAACATTTCACGCATCCAGAGCGTTATGGCATCTACTATGATCGCATCGCACAGAGCCCCAACTTGATTTGCCCAGAAAGTGCGCTCTACGCCGGCCCTGAGCAGCTAGAGGATCTTGGGCTGATGTGGCGTGGGGATTGGTGAGTATGCAACGTCGCGTGCATTGTGCGCTTTTTGTAGACAATACGTTGGACGAAACCCTAGCAAACACCTATGACTACCCTAGGTAACCCTTACAAATATAGGGAACTTTCGTTGGGTAGGGCGCGGACCCCATGTGTTCACACTTTGTTTTCCGGCGTCGAGTAGAACTAGAGTAGCAGGTCAAGAGGTCAGTCTTGGGCGTAATTGAAACATACCGTCTGCGGCTTCGTCGCAAGCGCTATATTGCTCGGGCGATCCGAAAGCGGCGTGAGCTGCGCAATGTGGTGAATCGTACGAAGGACGTGAAAAAGGGCAATATTCTTGCGTTTTCAACACAGCGCAATGAAAAAGTCCGGTTGCCTTACTTCCTTGAATATTATCGCGATATGGGCGTCGATCACTTCTTTATCGTCGACAACGATAGCGATGATGGATCGGTTCCTTATCTTGCGGCCCAACCAGACGTATCGCTATGGCATACCAAAGCCTCGTATAAGGGATCTCGTTTTGGGGTCGATTGGCTGAATTACCTTCAGTGGAAGTATGCGCATGGTCACTGGACGCTTGTTGTCGATCCAGACGAATTTCTGGTTTATCCGTTTTGCGATACACGGCCGCTGCCCGCGCTAACGGATTGGCTGGACGCGTCAGAGATTAAGAGCTTTGGTGCGATGCTGCTGGATATGTATCCAAAGGGCCGCATTGATGCGCAGCCCTATAAGGAGGGTATGAACCCGGTCGAAATCGCAAGTTGGTTTGATGCGGGCAATTACACAATTACGCCGAACCACACTTACAGCAATCTTTGGATTCAGGGCGGACCTCGCGCACGCAAGTTTTTTCCCGAAGAGCCAAACCGTGCACCTGCTTTAAACAAGACGCCATTGATCAAATGGGATCGATCGTATGTTTATGTCAGCTCCACTCACACGGTTCTGCCACGGGGTTTGAACAAGGTTTTTGATGACAACGGAGGCGAGAAAGCCTCTGGCGTTCTCCTCCATACAAAATTCATCGATACTTTTGGCCTTAAGGCGAAAGAAGAGCTTGAGCGCGGTGAGCATTATGCCGGTTCTGTCGAATACAAAGCGTACGCGAGCGGCCTGGTCGAAGATCCTGACCTGTGGTGCAAGTGGTCCGAGAAATACATCAATTGGCGGCAGCTTGAGATTCTTGGCTTGATGAGCAAAGGGAATTGGGCGTGACCCTCGGCGTTGTCATGTTGGTGCACAATGCGCTGCACCGGGCTGAGCAAGTTGCCCGGCATTGGGCGGCGTCTGGCTGCCCGGTGGTTTTACATGTTGATGCAAACGTCAAACGCAAACAACACGACGCCTTTGTCGAAGCGCTCTCTGATGAGCCATTGATTACTTTTTGTTCTCGGCACCGTTGTGAGTGGGGCACGTGGGGTATCGTCGCTGGATCGCAGGCTGCGAGCGAAAAACTGCTGCATGATTTCCCCGAGGTCCGGCATGTGATGCTTGCGTCAGGATCGTGCCTTCCGCTGCGGCCGGTTCAAGAGCTGGTTGACTATCTAAGCGATAACCCGCGCACAGATTTTATCGAAAGCGCCACGACATCTGACGTCCCGTGGACAGTTGGCGGGCTCGACGAAGAGCGTTTCACGCTTCTCTTCCCGTTTTCTTGGAAAAAACAACGCTGGATGTTTGATAGGTACGTCGCGATCCAGCGGTGGTTTAAGGTTAAGCGGGAAATTCCTAAGGGAATTGTTCCGCATATGGGCAGCCAATGGTGGTGCCTGACCAGGCGCACACTTAGTGCCATTCTTACAGATCCAGACCGTCCGGCATATGACGCGTATTTCCGCAAAGTCTGGATTCCGGACGAAAGCTATTTTCAGACACTGTGCCGTCTTTGGTCGACCGATGTTCAGTCGCGCTCTTTGACGCTGTCGAAGTTCGATCACTTGGGCAAACCCCACATTTTCTACGACGATCATCTACAGCTTCTCCGACGGTCGGACTGCTTTATGGCACGTAAGATCTGGGCCAAGGCTGATCTTCTGTATGAGAGCTTCCTGACAGACGCCGCGCATGCGATGAAAAAGTCTGAGCCGAATCCAGGCAAGATTGACCGCGTGTTCAGCCGAGCCTCTGAATTACGGATCCATGGTCGGCCGGGTCTTTATATGCAATCCCGCTTTCCATGGGGCCAATGGAATGACTCTGTTACATGCGCGCCCTACACAGTGTTCGAAGGCTTCGCAGACATCTTTCAAGATTGGGAAGGGTGGCTGAGCAAGCACACGGACGCACGGGTGCACGGCCATATCTTTGCCGAGAATTGGGTCGAATTCTCGGGTCGTGACAAAACCTTTTCAGGCGCCATGTATGACAGCCCGAAGCTTCGAGACTACAACAGCCGCGCATTCCTGACGAACTTGATCTGGAACACCCGCGGCGAGCGGCAGTGTTTCCAATTCGGGCCGTGGGACGCGCAGTACATTCAATGGGATCTGGCAACAGATCCCAATGCCAGTATCTATGTCATCACAGGAGCTTGGTCGCTTCAGCATTTCCGGTCCAACGCGGATTTTGCAGATATCCGGCGCGATGCGGCGTGGCGTCAAAAGATTGAGAGCGAACATCTGCATGCTCTCAAAAGTCCGCATGCAAAAGCCAACATTCGAATTCTGACGATGACAGAATTTATCGAAAGCCCGATGGAGCATCTTCAAACCATTATTAACGATATCGGCGGCGATGGTGCGCATCGGCTGACCGAAGCGCCAAAGATGCACGATCTGCGCGGTTTTGGAAAATTCCTGCAAACGCTGAAAAATGAAGGTATGCATCCGTATCTCATGGGCGATTACCCAATGGATGACATTCCGCAACGTCGTAGTTCGCGCCCGCGCAAACCGTACCTGATTAAAAAGTAAGGCCTGAGAGATGAGTAAGCCGTTTGATTATTTCGTCATGTTCGCTGAGATGCGGACGGGGTCGAACTTTCTGGAAGGGAACATCAACATGTACCCTGACCTGCAGTGCCATGGTGAGGTTTTTAACCCGCATTTCATTGCCTACCCAGACACAAAAGAACTGTTCGGTTTCACTCAAAGCCGGCGTGATGAAGACCCTGTCGCGCTTGTTCATGCCATCCGCGATCAAAGCGAAGGCGTGGGCGGTTTCCGCTTTTTCCATGATCACCATGGTGCGATCCTTGACGAAATTCTGAACGATCCTCGTTGCGGAAAAGTCATTCTGACCCGCAACCCGGTGGACAGCTATGTAAGTTACAAAATCGCGCGCGCAACGGGTCAGTGGAAACTGACCAATGCGACACACCACAAAGCGCATCTGGCTGAATTTGAACGCTGGGAGTTCGAGCATCATTTGGGTGAGCTTCAGGCGTTTCAAGTAAAATTGCTTAACGCTTTGCAAAAGACAGGCCAGACAGCGTTCTATGTCGCTTACGAAGATGTCCAAGATATCGACATCATGAATGGGATGGCCAAGTTTCTTGGCTCTGAGGCGCAGCTAGACAGCCTGAACAAGGAGCTTAAGAAGCAAAACCCAGCGCCTCTTTCCGAAAAGGTCGCCAATTTTGATGCAATGGCAGCGTCGTTGGCTGCGTTAGATCGGTTTGACCTGACCCGTACACCTAACTTCGAACCGCGCCGTGGGCCAGTTGTGCCAACCTATGTTGCTGCCGCGGAAAAACCTCTCTTGTTCATGCCCATGCCGTCTGGCCCTGAAGCGCGAATCGAGACTTGGTTGGCTGATTTAGACGGTGTTGGTGCAGATGCTCTACAGCGTAACTTTAATCAAAAAGTGCTACGGCAATGGAAGCGCAAGCACATAGCTCATAGAGCGTTTACTGTTTTGCGGCACCCGGTTGTGCGCGCATATCGCAGTTTTTGTGACCGTATTTTGGGTACGGGCAAAGGGAGCTACATTGAAATTCGCAAAACGCTCATGCGGGTTTACAACGTTCCACTTGCGGAAAATGGCCCCGATGAAGATTGGACCGCCGAAAAACAACGGGCAGCGTTTCTCGCCTATCTTGCCTTTGTTAAGATGAACTTTGGGCAACAGACCGCCATACGTGTGGATCCAGCATGGGCTACTCAGGCGCAGTCCATTCAAGGGTTCGCTGAGTTTGCGATGCCGGACATGGTGCTCCGTGAGGACACACTGGCCGAAGAGTTGGCCATGCTCGCTGACTTGATTGGCGTGGCGTCACCGGAGCTGGCGGATCAGTCTTTTGAAGACGCCATTCCGCTGTCCGAAATCTATGACGAAGAGATCGAGGCTGCTGTACGCGATGTTTATCAGCGGGACTACATGGCCTTTGGTTTTGGGCCGATGTCTTCTTCTTAGGCTGCGGCCGACGAATTTGGCAATTCGGTCAAGATCCCATGCAAAGCGGCGTGGGATCGGTTTGAGCGCAGTTTTTCACAGGTTGAATAGTCACGCAGTGTACGAGCGACAAGCGCAAGTGCTTTGAGGTGCTCTACGCCCGCATTTTCCGGGGCAAACAGGCAAAAGATCAGATCGACTGGCTGCTTGTCGACTGCGTCAAAATCAAGCGGCTTTTCCAAGCGAATGAATGCTCCAATAACAGCGTCCAAACCCTGTAACCTCGCATGTGGAAGCGCAACGCCTTGGCCCACACCTGTCGGGCCAAGGTTTTCGCGCTCAAGAAGTGCTTCAACTGCATCTGAGGCAGATATCTCATACCCGTCTGCGATCATATCAGCGATGTCATGGAACAAACGTTTCTTGGATGTAGCGGCGGAGATCACTTTGACGGCGTCAGGCCGCAAGAGGCTGGAAATGTCCATTTGATCTTCCTATTTTCTCCGCCGCCGGAGAGGGTCTAGCCAGTGGTTGGGTCGATCCAGCCGATATTGCCGTCTTCGCGGCGATAGACGACATTGGTGCGACCTGCGCTCTCATTCTTGAAGACAAGTACAGGCGCTCCTGCCAGTTCCATTTGCATCACAGCTTCGCCGACGGAAAGCGATGGGATTTTGGTTTCCATCTCAGCGACAATAACAGGTTGCAGGGTCTCTGGTTCAGCTTCTGAACTATCCTCTGTTGAAGCGAGGATATAGGAGGCTCCGCCCATGAGTTCAACCGGTTGCGAGCGCTCACGGTGATGATCTTTTAGGCGTCTTTTGTACCGGCGGAGTTGCTTTTCCATCTTTTCAGAAGCCGTTTCAAATGCCGCATAAATTTCAACAGCTTGCCCACGCGCTTGCGCTGTCAGCCCTGTTGAAAGATGCACAATGATCTCACAAATGTGCTCATGCGCGGACTTAGAAAAGATCACCGTGGCGTCAGTTGGTCGTTCTGCATATTTCGCCACAACTTCGTTCAGGCTGTCCTGAACATGAGTTTGCAGCGACTCGCCAATATCAATTTGCTTGCCGGTAATCTGGTAACGCATGGAACCTCGCTTTCGTTCGTTCAGAGACACGGAGGGCGCGCGTGCAGAATGCACGGGGCCATGTGTGTCATCCAAGGGTGTGATGCTTGTTGATGGGTTGAGCGTCTCTGCCCGGCCGAGTGGCCAGCGCGGTGAGAGGGGAACCTGTCAAACCTTGCATCTCCTTCATCAGAAGTCGGAAAGGAAGTCTTGTCAATGAAAAGAGAATTAAGATCAGGTAAACCTGAAGTTGTTCCCAAGGTAGACCCGGCGGACGTTTTCATCCTCGACGATCTCTTTGGTCGTGCCAGACATAAGTACTTTGCCGTCATGCAAGATATAGGCCCGATCCACGATTCCCAACGTTTCTTGCACGTTATGATCAGTAATGAGCACGCCCAAACCTCTTGCTTTGAGGTCGTTCACCAAAGTGCGAATTTCGCCCACGGCAATGGGATCAACGCCTGCAAAAGGTTCGTCCAAAAGTAGGTATTTCGGGTTCGCAGCGAGGCAGCGGGCGATCTCTACGCGGCGACGTTCCCCACCCGAAAGTGCCAATGCAGGCGCGCGGCGGAGGTGCTCGATATTGAACTCAGCCAGAAGTGTATCCAATCGCCGCTGGCGCGTTGAGCGCCGTTTCTCGGATATCTCAAGAATAGCGAGGATATTGTCTTCAACGGACATCCCGCGAAAGATCGACATTTCTTGAGGCAGATAACCGATGCCCATTTTGGCGCGTCGATACATTGGAAGGGCGGTAACATCCCGACCATCGACCAAGACCTGACCGGCCTCGGCATCGACCAGCCCAGCAATCGAGTAAAAGCATGTCGTCTTGCCAGAGCCATTAGGGCCAAGAAGTGCGACCACCTCGCCCCGGTTCAGGTGCAGCGATACATCCCGGATAACGAGCCGCTTGCGATAGCTTTTCCGCAAGTTTGTGACGGTAAGACCGCCACTACCGGTGGTTACGCCTAGCTTGCTCATTCGCTTGCGGATGTGGGTTGCAATACAGTACGCACGCGGCCTTCTAGAACAGCGGTCCCCGTTGCCAGATCCACACGCATTCTTTCAGCCGAAACCGCGCTTCGACCTTGGCTAAGCAAAACACCGCCGGTCAGAAGCATTTCGTCATTGGCCAATGTATAGAGCGCCGTTTGAGCTTCGATCTCTTCGTTGGGTGTCACCACCGTCACACCACCTGAGGCTTCGATCCGCGACAGGCCACCCGCTTCATTGTAATTGATGGTTACAGCCGGAGCCGCAAGCCGCAGAGTGCCTTGCCCAATGACAACATTGCCCTCAAGCACAGCGGAGCCATCTTCATGCGAAATAGTCATAGAATCGGCTGCAATCTCGAGCGGTGCATCCGCGTTCTGGTCGAACCCTTCAAACGCTACCTGCAGCCCTTGGGCCAGTGCGAGGTTAGGTAAAAGCAACGCAATACAAAGACAAATTCCGCGGATCATAGATATACCCCTACCCGTTATTTCTGTTCGTATATCAGGTTCACTTCGCCTTGGAAATTCATCTGCTGCTCTGCATTTGGTCCGGATCTTGAAACAGTCATGCGATTGGCAGTCATCCTCCCAAATGGGCCCACCGCAGCGATCGGCCCAAGAGTTTCTAAAGCGCCTGTGCGTAAGCTGGCAATCAGGCCTTCGGTTTCAACAATCAACCCGTCTGATGTTGCGAGCTTAGTGCCGCCACTCAGCGTGACGTTGCCTTCATCGCCGCGAACGTCAGCCGCAGCTGCTGTGATATCAAGCGTCAAATCCCCTTCAAACCGAGCAGACAGATTCTGAATGGCGAAACGCGCCGGGTTTTCTTTATCTGGGATTGCGGCTTCACCCGTAAGGGTGACAGCCGTACCGTCTTCGGTCACTCCGGCGAAATACGGCGCGCCAACTCTCTGCTCACGGGCCAGCTCATCAATATTAAGTTCGGCATATGGGATCGATTGTGTTGGATCGACCTTGCCCGAAAAGAAGAACAGCGTGGATAGCAGCGCGAGCGCGCCCAGCGGGAGGAGTACCTTGAGCGTGTTGACCAAGCGTGAATAGGTATCACCACGTCCGGCACGCTTGTCGGCCATTAGCCAAGACCCACACGCAAGCAGTCATGAATGTGAATCAAGCCGCGCGGGGTCGTTTCATCGCAGACGAACAGGCAAGTGATTTTGCGTTCGTTCATATGGGCCACGGCCTCTTCGGCCAGCGCATCGGTCCCAATGGTCTTTGGGGCTTTGGTCATGACGTCTTCGGCGTTCATTCCCAAGAGTCCATCCATATGACGGCGCAAGTCACCATCTGTAACGATGCCGATAAGATCGCCTTGCGCATCAGTTACGCCGACGACGCCGAAACCCTTTTGTGAGATCACCAAAAGCGCCTCGGTCATCAGTGTGCCGGCTGGAATGAGCGGCACGGCTTCTCCTTTGTGCATCAGGTCACCTACGCGGGCGAGCTGCGCACCCAGTTTACCGCCCGGATGGAATTCGCGGAAATGAGCTGGTGTAAACTGACGGTGTTCCATAAGTGCGACGGATAATGCATCGCCAAGTGCCAACGTCATAGTTGTTGATGTGGTCGGCACAACGCCCGTGCCACAGGCTTCTTCTACCTTGGGCAAAATTAGTGCGACATCAGACTGCCGGATCAAAGAGCTTTCCGGGCGTGACGCCACTCCAATCAATGGAATGCGGAATCGCCGAGTATACGCAATGAGGTCAGCGAGCTCTGGCGTCTCGCCTGAATTGGACAATACTATCGCGACATCGCCCTGTGCCATCATCCCCAAATCCCCATGCGAGGCTTCGGCCGGATGGATGAATTGGGCCGGCGTCCCAGTAGAAGCTAGCGTTGCGGCAATCTTGCGAGCGATATGGCCGGACTTACCCATGCCTGAGACGATGACGCGCCCCTTACAATCCAAAAGGAGCTGCACCGCTTCGTCAAAGCTTGTGTCGAGCGCGTTTGCCAAGGTGCCGAGTGCAGCACTCTCAATACGGATGACGCGACGGGCGGTTTCCTGAAAATCTTGCGCCATTATGAATGCGCAAAAATGTCAGTTTCGGGCCAGCCTGCAAGATCCAGCTTTGCACGGACAGGCAGGAAATCGAAACACGCTTGCGCGATTTCGGTGCGGCCTTCTCGGGCCAGCCGTTCGTCCAGCTTTTCCTTGAGTTGATGCAAGTAAAGAACATCGGACGCGGCATATGCCATTTGCGCTTCGGTCAACTTGGGCGCCCCCCAATCTGACATCTGCTGTTGTTTTGAGATATCGATATCGAGCAACTCTTGGGTTAGGTTCTTGAGCCCATGCCGATCCGTGTAAGTGCGGATCAAGCGGCTTGCGATCTTGGTGCAATAAACCGGAGCCGCGAGTGCGCCAAAGGTGTGAAACATCGCTGCGATGTCAAAGCGGCCAAAATGAAAGAGCTTAAGCACGTTGGGGTCTTGTAACATCCGAGCAAGGTTCGGTGCTTCGGTTTGACCTTTGGCGACTTGCACCAAATGCGAAGTTCCATCTCCCGATGACATTTGGATCAGACAAAGCCGATCCCGCATGGGGTTCAGTCCCATTGTTTCACAATCAATTGCTACGGCGGGGCCAAGGTCCAGCCCATCGGGCAGGTCGTTTTGGTACAAAGTAATGCTCATGGTCACTCACATTTAGGTCGGGTGTTGGGTGAACCCAAGGGCGTGCCAAGTCAAGCTATTGGTCTTATGCGGAAAAGCGCCGAGCGGCTGATCGGCTTTGCTTTGCACTCCTGACAGGTTAGGCCGGGCCTTATGAATGACCTACGCTATGATGCCTTTTTGATCTGCCCTCCGGGGCTTGAACCGTATCTGTTGGCCGAAGCCGAGGAGCTGGGCCTTGCTGGAATGAGCATAGTGCCCGGTGGGATCGAGGTCCGTCTCGATTGGGACGAAATGCAGCTAGCAAACCTATGGCTCAGAAGCGCAACCCGCGTACTTGTGCGACTGGGGTCCTTCCGGGTGTTTCACCTTGCTCAGCTCGACAAACGTGCACGCAAGTTCGCATGGGGTGATTGGCTTCGAAAGGATGTGCCGGTTCGGGTTGAAGTCACGTGCCGCAAATCCAAGATCTATCATGCGGGAGCAGCAACCCAGCGGATTGAGCGCGCGCTAACAGAAGCGGCGGGCATCTCAGTGAGCGCAGAAGCCTCAGTGACCCTAAAGATCCGTATCGAGGATGATCTTTGCACGATAAGCCTCGATACCTCGGGCGCGCCATTGCACAAACGCGGCTATAAGGTGGCGGTTGGCAAGGCGCCGTTGCGCGAAAGCATGGCAGCTGCGCTATTGCGGGCCGGTGGATACAAGCCCGGCATGCCTGTCGTGGATCCAATGTGCGGCTCGGGCACTTTTCCAATTGAAGCGGCGCAGGCTGGATGTGGGATTGCCCCCGGCGCTCTGCGTGCGTTTGCTTTTGAAGATCTTGCTGGTTTTGATGCCGAAGGTTGGGACGCGCTCCGACAGACTACACCCAAGCAAAGCAACGCGCGTTATTACGGGTTTGATCGTGATGATGGCGCGGTGCGCAACAGCATAGCGAATGCAGACCGTGCCGGGGTGTTAGACTATTGCCAGTTCGCCCGTCGTCCGATTTCAGAACTGAAAGCACCCGATGGCCTGCCAGGGCTTGTGATCTGCAACCCTCCCTATGGCGCACGGATCGGCAACAAAGGCCCGCTTTATGCCCTTTACGGGACACTGGGTGTGCGGCTGCGCACTGGCGGTTTTGAAGGCTGGCGTTTTGGAATGGTGACGTCTGATGCCGGGCTTGCCAAATCAACTGGCCTGACCTTTGAGGCGCTGGGTCCACCGATCGCGCATGGCGGGCTGAAAGTTCATTTATATCGATGTCAGCTTTAGTTTCTGACCGGATCAGCAACGCCATCCGCCACCTGCTGCCTACATAGACGGTCTAAATTTTCATCGTTTACTACCGAAATCGCCCGTTTCGACGCCAAATGCCCGATCTTAACGCGCGTTAGAAATGCCGTTCTTGTGGCAATCTCCAAAGCCGCCTCAATGGTGCACGCCGAAAGCTGCTTTTTGGCGCCGCGCGGGAAACCGGTTGCAATTCGAATTCCCCGCGCGACTACAACATCACTGTTGCAGGGCTAACCTATTCAGGGAGGCGTCTGTTGAAAAGGCTATTGGCCAATTCAGCGCCCTGCGACGATTAGGGGACAAAGACCTATGACTTTTAAAACTACTGCGTTTGCATTGACTGCCCTCTTTGGCACCACTGCTATGGCCGCTGCTGAATGTGCCGATCCGATCAAGGTTGGTGTGTTGCATTCGCTCTCCGGGACAATGGCGATTTCCGAGACAACACTCAAAGACACGATGGAGCTTTTGGTTGAGACCCAGAACGCCGCGGGCGGTCTGCTGGGTTGCGAGATTGAAGCGGTCGTCGTTGATCCGGCTTCTGATTGGCCACTGTTTGCTGAAAAAGCGCGTGAGCTTTTGACCGTCAACGAAGTTGACGTGATCTTTGGCTCCTGGACATCCGTGTCGCGCAAGTCCGCGCTGCCGGTTCTAGAAGAGCTGAACGGGCTGATGTTCTATCCGGTTCAGTATGAGGGCGAAGAAAGCTCTAAAAACGTGTTCTATACCGGTGCTGCGCCCAACCAACAGGCGATCCCAGCGACGGATTACTTCCTCGAAGAATTGGGCGTTGAAAAGTTCGCGCTTCTTGGCACCGACTATGTGTATCCGCGTACAACCAACAACATCCTCGAAAGCTACCTGCAAGCCGAAGGTATCGCAGAGGAAGATATCTTTGTGAACTACACGCCTTTTGGTCACTCTGACTGGGCGACGATCGTTGCGGACGTTGTAGCGCTGGGCGCAGACGGCAAACAGGTTGGCGTTATCTCAACGATCAACGGTGACGCAAACATCGGCTTTTACAAAGAGCTTGCCGCCGCAGGCATCAGCGCCGACGACATTCCTGTTGTTGCGTTCTCTGTGGGTGAGGAAGAACTGTCAGGCCTCGATACATCCAACCTTGTTGGCCACCTTGCTGCTTGGAATTACTTCCAATCCGCAGAATCCGAGCTGAACGACGAATGGGTCGCCGCTTGGAAAGCGAAGATGGGTGAAGAGCGTGTGACCAACGACCCAATGGAAGCACACTTCATTGGCTTCAACATGTGGGTAAACGCTGTAACTGAAGCAGGTACGACTGATGTGGATGCTGTGCGTACAGCAATGTACGGTCAGGAATATCCAAACCTGACAGGCGGTACAGCGGTAATGCTGCCTAACCACCACCTTGCCAAGCCTGTTCTCATTGGCGAAATCACAGCTGACGGCCAGTTTGACATCATCAGCCAGACAACAGAAGTGCCCGGCGATGCATGGACAGACTTCCTGCCAGAATCTGCGGTTCTGACCTCAGATTGGGAAGCTCTGGGTTGCGGTATGTACAACACTGAGACTGAAACCTGCGTTCAGTTGACGTCCAACTACTGATCTTGACGCAAACGATTTGTGCGGCGGGGGCAATCTTTCCTTCGCCGCGCACCCTTTAGGACGAAGATCGGTTTCCTCCATGTTTCGACGCCTTCTCTTGGTGCTGGTTTCCCTTTGCGTGCTGGCCTTGCCTGAACGTGCCGCCGCCGAAACCCTTCAAGACATTTTACAAACGCATCAGGCCGAGGTCGCCAAGCCGGGCCGCCGCTCCGTGGGTGTGGTGCTTGACGATTTGGTCGCCAGCGGGTTGCCACAAGCTCTACCCTTCTTGGAAGCGTGGCGCGACCGCGAGATTGTTCAACGCGACATTGATGGGTTGTTTTTCCGGGCCGTTGACGAGGGTCTGCTTGATTTGGACACGGGCGCAGTGCTGCCAGTCACGGACACATCACAAGTGCGCCCAAACGGCGGTGTGCGCCGCGCGATTGGCGATGCGTTGGTACAGTTCCAACTGTCCGATCCCAATATTTCCAAACGCCTAGCCGCTGTTGAGGCCATTGAACGGTCGATGGATGCCAGCCAGCTTGCTCCGCTTCGCGCCTCCATTGACGGCGAAACCGATCCCGGCCTGAAAGTCGTAAAGACCCGCCTCGCCGGGATGCTGGCCGCGCGGTTTGCCGATGATCCAGCGGTCCGGATTGACGCGATCAAAGCCCTGTCGGGTGATCTGTCCGTCGATGTCCGCGCGACGCTCAACCAAATCCTCGCAACCACCTTTGTTCTTGAACGGTCCGCAGACTCAGATGCCAATATAAAGGACAGATACTTTGGCGGAACGGAGGCTTACCCGTTGGCCCAAGCCAAACCGCTTTTGACCGAGGCGGGGCTTTTCACGCCGCCCACAACGGCAAGCGATCTGCGCAACGCTCTGACAAGTCGTATCGAAGACGGAGCAGTTGCGGGGATACCCGTCGCCAAGCTCGATACGCAAGAGACACGCCGGGTGGCCTATGACCGCTTGGCCGCAGCGGGCACGGTCCCGCCGTTCTCTGAGCCTATAGAGACCTGGGATTGGGACCCTTCGCACATCAGTGTCGGCGACTACGTCGTGCTGGAAGTCTATACCGAAGCCGACCCTGCCATCACAAAGGCCGCTCGCACTACGCTGACCGCGATTGAGCAAAAGGTCGCAATGAGTCAGGCGGTCGATCTTGGTTTGGACGCTTTGTCATTGGCATCGATCTATTTCCTTGCGGCCATTGGGCTTGCCATCACCTTTGGCGTGATGGGGGTTATCAACATGGCCCACGGGGAATTCATCATGATGGGTGCCTACACCGGCTACGTCGTTCAGCTTTTCGTGCCGGATTACACGCTTTCGATCCTTGTTGCGTTGCCCTTGGCTTTTGCAATCACCTTCGGCGCTGGTGTCGCGATGGAACGGCTTGTTATCCGCTGGCTTTACCACCGTCCGCTTGAAACGCTGCTCGCTACATTTGGTATCTCGATTGCACTGCAACAGCTGGCCAAGAATATATTTGGCACCCAAGCGCGGCCTTTGACTTCGCCTGCTTGGCTCGACGGCGCGTTGGTGTTCAATGATGTGATTGCTATCAGCTATATCCGTATCGCGATATTTGTGCTGGCTCTGCTGTTCCTTGCAGTGATCCTATTCGTTTTGAAACGCACCCGACTGGGACTTGAGGTGCGCGCAGTGACGCAAAACCCGGGCATGGCAGCTTCGATGGGGATCAACCCGGACCGGATTAACATGCTTACCTTTGGGCTTGGCTCGGGCATTGCCGGGATCGCAGGCGTGGCCATCGGGCTTTATGCGAAGGTCACCTCCGAGATGGGGGCCGACTATATTGTCCAGTCCTTTATGACTGTGGTTGTGGGGGGTGTTGGAAATGTCTGGGGCACGCTTGCTGGTGCGTCCTTGATCGGGTTCCTGCAAAAAGGGATTGAGTGGTTCAACCCGTCCAACACGCTGGCGGCACAGACCTATATGATCCTGTTTATCATCCTGTTCATTCAATTCCGGCCCAAAGGCATCGTTGCCCTCAAAGGTCGGGCCGCGGCGGATTAATCCTATGAAAAAGACATTCATCGGCCAAAACCCCTCTGTGATGTGGTTCCTTCTTGCGCTGGCAGTATTCACGCTGGCCGTGACCCTTCTGTCGGAGGCGACGGGTATTGGGATCATCTCAACCTCTTTTGTTAAAACATTGGGTAAGACGTTGTGCCTGTGTCTTGTTGCTGTCGCGATGGATGTGGTTTGGGGCTATTGCGGTATCCTTTCGCTTGGCCATTTCGCGTTCTTCGGGATCGGAGGATACGCCATTGGTATGTGGCTAATGTATGCAAGAACCGAAAGCATCGTTCTTGAGAGTTTAGTCGGGCAGCCGATACCGCCCACCCCGCAAGAGATTTCTGATGCGATTGGCAATCAAATATTCGGGGTTGTTGGAAGCTCCGAGTTTCCAGCCATTTGGGCCTTTGCGGATAGCCTTGTCCTCCAGCTCTTGATGATTGTGCTGGTTCCCGGGCTTTTGGCGCTGATCTTCGGATGGCTTGCCTTCCGCAGCCGCGTTACCGGCGTATATCTGTCGATCCTGACCCAAGCGATGACGCTCGCGCTTGCGCTGTATCTTTTCCAGAATGACAGCGGGTTGCGTGGAAATAATGGCTTGTCAGGCCTTCAAAATATCCCAGGCTTCGAAAACACATCGCAGGCTTGGGTATCCGTCATTTTCTTCTGGGCATCGGCGCTTGCCCTTGCCGCAGGCTATCTTTTCTTTGCTTGGGTTGTTTCCGGAAAAATGGGCAGCGTCGTCAAAGGTATCCGGGACAATGAAGCGCGCGTACGATTTCTTGGCTACCATGTGGAAAGCTACAAGCTCTTTATCTTCACCATCACGGCCATTGTCGCCGCGATCGCAGGTGCGCTCTATTATCCTCAAGCTGGGATCATCAACCCGGGTGAAATTACGCCGATTGCTTCGATTTACCTTGCGGTTTGGGTCGCGATTGGAGGGCGCGGGCGGCTGTATGGCGCGGTCATTGGGGCGGCCTTCGTTTCGCTTTTGTCTAGCTGGTTCACTGGCGGTGGGGCGCCAGATATCCCGCTTGGATTTTATACGATCCAATGGACGGACTGGTGGCTGGTCCTGCTTGGCGTGTCGTTCGTGGCGGTCACGCTGTTCTTTCCCAAAGGGATCGGTGGGCTGTTTGACTATCTGGTGAGGAAACCATCATGAGCATGTTGCTTGAAGTTGATGGCGTCAGCGTCACATTCGACGGGTTCCGCGCGATCAACAACCTATCCATCAACTTTGCCAAAGCCGAACTGCGGGCAATCATCGGGCCCAACGGCGCGGGCAAGACAACGTTTATGGATATCGTGACCGGTAAGACCAAGCCGGACGAAGGTAAGGTGATCTGGGGCGATCGAAATGTTTCGCTTTTGGGGATGTCGGAAAGCCAGATCGCGCGCGAGGGGATCGGGCGGAAATTCCAAAAGCCAACCGTGTTCGAGGCGCAGACTGTGCGGCAAAACCTTGCGATGGCGCTCAAGACCAAGCGCGGCCCTTTTGCCGTTTTGACCCATCGGAAAACGGTTGAAAACGGCACGCGGATTGAAGAGGTTGCCGAGCAGGTTGGTCTGACCGAACAATTGACGCGAACGGCCGGAGAATTGAGCCACGGCCAAAAGCAATGGTTAGAGATCGGGATGCTCTTGGCCCAAGATCCGCGTTTGATGCTTGTTGATGAACCTGCTGCCGGCATGACCCCAGAGGAACGCGAAAAAACCACCGACATTCTGCGCGAAGCGGCCAAGACCCGCGCGGTTGTGGTTGTGGAGCATGACATGGAATTCGTGCGCAGACTGGAATGCAAAGTGACTGTTCTACACGAGGGTTCGGTACTCGCTGAAGGGAGCCTTGATCAGGTCACCTCCAATCAAACGGTGATCGATGTTTACTTGGGGCGCGGCCATGCTTGATGTTCAGAATATTGATCTGAAATACGGTCAAAGCCAGATCTTGTTCGATGTATCCTTGGCAGCCTCCGTTGGCGAAATCACCGCGGTGATGGGCAATAACGGTGTCGGCAAAACCAGCCTGCTCAAGGCCGTATCAGGCCGCCATCCTATATCAGGCGGCGCCGCAAAGGTGGACGGGGCAACGGTCAAACTCGCTTCGGCGTTTCATGCGGCGCGTGCGGGCGTGGCTTATGTTCCGCAGGGCCGCGAAGTCTTTCCGATGATGACCGTTCTTGAAAATCTGGAAACGGGTTTTGCCTGCCTCCCGAAGTCCGATCATGCCATTCCTGAGTTCATCTTTGAACTCTTTCCTGTGCTCAAGGAAATGCAGGCGCGGCGCGGCGGTGATCTTTCTGGTGGGCAGCAACAGCAGCTTGCCATTGCACGGGCGTTGATCACACGCCCCAAAGTGCTTTTGCTGGATGAACCGACCGAAGGCATCCAGCCCAATGTTATCCAGCAAATCGGTGACGCTTTGGAGATCCTCCGCGATCAAGGTGAGATGGCGATCGTTCTGGTTGAGCAAAACGCCGATTTTGCGCATCGGATTGCGGATACGTTTGTTGTGATGGAGCAGGGCCGTGTGAAACGCCGAGCGGCCAAAGCATCGTATGACAAGGCCAGTCTGATGGCGGATCTCGCGCTCTAGCGGGGGATGTTCAGAGGCGGGATCAACCGCCCCCCAAAATCAATACTTACTGCGCGGTGGCTGTGCTTTCGCTGAAAACCCGTTGAATTGCGAACGATCCGCCGGCAAGCGCCAAGCCGATTAGATCGGTGACCAACCCGCCTTCGATCATGCAAAGCGCTGCGGCGCCCAACAGAAGCCGGACAATCACATTAGCTTTGCCGCCGATATACCAGCCCTGCACACTCGCAGAGAGCAGGAACACGCCCAAAAGCCCAGTCCCGCCCGCCCGGATGATTTCCATCCACGTTCCATCCATCAGGATTGCGGAATTGTAGAAGAACATGAACGGAACGATGAATGCTGAGATGCCAATCTTGAAAGATGCAACAGAGGTGGCCATTGGATTGGACCCTGATATGCCCGCCGCCGCGTAGCTTGCCAGCGCAACAGGTGGTGTGATGGCCGAGACAACCGCGAAGTAAAAGACAAAGAAATGCGCTGTGAGCGTGGGGATGCCCAACTGGATCAATCCCGGCGCAACCACTGACGCCGCAACAGCATAGGCCGCCGTTGTAGGCATCCCCATTCCCAACAGAATGGCGATACACATGGCAAAGAACAGCGCAAGAAGCTGGTTCGCATCTGCAATATCCAGCAGCACCGAAGAGAAGCGCGCGCCAACGCCGGTCAGGCTGATCACACCTACGATGATGCCTGCACAGGCGCAAACCGCGATGATCTGAATAGACATGATGCCCGCCAACTCAAACGCTTTGATTACCGATCGGATCCCCATGCGGTATGGCGTCAGCCAGCTCACAACTGCCGCTGAAACGGTGGCAAGCGTACCCGCCCGGATAACAGAGTACCCCATAAACAGAGCCGCAATCAGGATGATGATGGGCAGGAATAGAAAGACCCTACGCACCATATCGCGGAACTTGGGAAGCTCGTCCTCGCGCATGCCGCGCATACCCAGCTTTGCCGCCTCGAAATCCACCATAAAGTAGATCGACGCGAAATAGAGCACCGCAGGAATGATCGCGGCAACGGTGATGTCTGTATATGGGATGCCCGTAATCTCGGCCATGATGAACGCGCCCGCGCCCATGATTGGTGGCATGATCTGCCCGCCGGTCGAAGCGGCTGCTTCGATGGCGCCGGATGTCTGGGACTTGTACCCAACCTTCTTCATCAACGGGATGGTGAGGGAGCCGGTAGCAACCACGTTGCCTGCGGACGTTCCGTTGATCATGCCCATAAGACCAGATGCAAAGATTGAAACTTTGGCCGGACCGCCACGCGCGCGGCCAGCGGCGGCGAAGGCAAAATTCACAAAGTAGTCTCCGACCTTTGAGGCCTGAAGGAAGGCCGCGAAGATGATGAAAAGGATGATGTAGGTCGAAGACACCGCCGTTGTTGGCCCAAGGATGCCCGCATCTGTATAAACTTGGCTAAAGAACCGCTGCCACGCGATGTCTGGCGCGTTCAGGAAACCTGGCAGCAGGTCGCCCACAAAGACGTAAACCAGAAAGACGCTCGCAATGATGATTAGCGCAAGCCCCGCCACACGCCGAGTAAGCTCCATAATCAGGATGGTGCCTGCGACGGCCGCAAGGCTCATTCCAATTGGTGCAAACGGCGTGCCGGTAGAATTGCGCATCAATGTGCCGAAGATCGTGATCAGGTAAATCGCCACACCCAAGGCGCAAACCCCAAGCACGATATCTGCCGGTGCAATAGAGCCGCGCACACGAGGACGCGCCCAGCCAAGCAAAACGGCAGCAACCGTGGACACAAGAAGCGGGATGCCAAAGTGATTGATTTCAGCCTGCCGGATTCCCGGATCAATCCCGTTCCACATCCGCCCGCCCGCGATCTCAGCAGCAAAGCTAAGCCCAGTATAGCAAGCATAGAGCGCAGGCAGCAGGGCGACCCAAGTGATCAGGTCAATCGGGTGCCTTCCACCTGTGTCGCTATCGGGAAACGCCCGCGCGGAATACAAAAGAAACCCAAGGATGAGTGCGCCCGCAATGTGGACGATGCGGAAATTCCACGTCTCCATTGGAAAGACGGGCAGATAAGGGATGCTTACACCTGTCCATCCAGAAATGGACCAACCGTTCAGCGCGGCCATATGAAAAAGCGCGTAGAACGCAGAGAGCGCCGCAATGCCAATTAGCATCGTGCCATTGAAGACCCGGCGGTTGGATTCAACCGGTTCGTCGTCCACACCTTCGGCGAGCACGGGTGTGGCCTCGGCTTCCACCGAAGCGTGATCGAGTTCGGCCTCAGGTTTGGTTGGGGCGTCTTGGGTCATGGCGAGCTCCTTAATCGGACTGGAGCGAACCAGGCCAACCGCTCAATATCGGAATTGAGCTGTCTTGATATTTTTGGGTAGTGGGGTGGCCCGGGGCTGCAATTGACGGCCCCGGGCGGTAGAAAAATCAGTTACCGAAAATTTCGCCTGCGGGGATATCCGCATCTGCATTCTCGATAAACCATTTTGCCGCGCCAGGATGCCAAGGCAGAACGCCGGCGTTCTTGTCCCAGTTCTCTGGCAGCGTGGAGCGTGCGGCTTTGTGGATGTTTAACATCCGCTCATTGTCAGACATCACAATGTCTACAACCGCGTTTACGAAGCTCTCTGGAAGATCGCAGTTGGCGATTGAGAAGTTCCACATAGAGACCGACCGCGCGTCAGCGGTTAGGGTCGTGTATGTGTCTGCCGCGATCGAGAAATTGGAAACCGGGAAGGCCGCCATGATCGTTGCTTGTTCATCGGCTGTAAATTCGATGATGTTCACGTCCGTTTGAACCTCAAGCTGACTAACAGCCGGAACAGGCACGCCCGCCGCAAACGCAATCACGTCAAGAAGACCATCCTGAAGCTGACCGCCAAGGTCTGTCCAGCCACCATTCCGGCGCTCGAAGTTCACGCCAAGCTCTTCCATCATGCGGGGGAAGTATGTGTCAGACGTAGACCCTGCAGGGCCAAAGCCGATACGCGCACCGTCTGGGATATCCGCGACGGATGCGATTCCCGAAGAGGCCAGCGTGGTGACGCTGAACGGTGTTTGATACATCGGGAACATCGCGCAGGCGTTGGTCATTTGCAGGCCAGGTGCGATTGGGTTGGTGCCAGCGATGGATTCAGCGGCTGGACCCATTGTTGTCATGCCGAATTGCGCGTCGCCAGTATGCACAAGCGCCATGTTTTGCATTGGGCCACCAGTCACTTCGCCGCCGCCAGTCAAGCCAAGCTCTTCGGCAACAAGGTTTGCCCAGCCGGAGCCGTAGGCGAAATAGGTGCCGCCCTGAGACGCTGTGCCGACGGTAAAGCTTGTTGGCCAACCGGTGCGGTCGACATGGCCGTCCGCCATAACTGCGTTTGCAGACAGCGCGATGGTTGCCAGAACGCCAGCCGTTTTGATCGTTTTCATTGAATGTCCTCCCAAAATGCGCCGCTCTTTCCGACGCGCTCAAAACTCGCCACCGGCAAGTTCAAGGGCGAGAAGTGACTCGGTGACCCTTTTCGGCAAGCGCTCGTTTCACAAACTTCCTGTTTTTTCGGCATATAGACTGCGCAGTGGGTGCTTTTGGTGAATTTGCTGCCAAGGACTGTGCGGATTTCTACCCAACACAGCTTTGTGGTTCGCGCGCCATGCGGCTTGCTAGGTGAAGTCGGTCCGTTCAAGGCGATATTTCTTCATCTTATCGTACAGGGTTTTGCGCGGGATTTGCAGTGCGTCGCAGGTTTCTTTGACGCTCCCAGCATTCGCAGAAAGGGCCGCTGAGATCAGAGCGCGTTCCGTCTTGGCCATGCGGGCCGCCAACGAGTCTGCGTGTTCATCGATTGGGTTCTCTGCGCCCTCAAGTCCAAGATATACACGCTCTGCCGCGTTACGCAGTTCCCGGATATTGCCTTCCCATTCTCGTCCGGTCAGCGCTTGCAGCATCGCGGTGGGGGTTGGTGGGATCTCGCGTTTGTAGCGTGCATGCGTTTCGTTCAAGAGCGTCGTGAAAAGCGCAGGTATATCTTCGCGCCGTTCTGCAAGAGTGGGCATCCGCAACGTCACCACGTTCAGCCGATACAAAAGGTCGGCGCGAAACAAGCCTTCGGCAACCGCAGCTTTCAGATCAGTTTTGGCAATTGCGATGATCCGAAAATCGGTGGGAATGACATCGTTAGAGCCCAGCCGTGTGATTTGCTTGTTTTGCAAGGCTTGCAGGAGTTTGGCCTGCAGCGCCTGCGGCAAGCTGTCGATTTCATCAAGGCATAAAATGCCACGGTGAGCATGTTCAAATTTTCCATACCGGTCCCGCATAGCTCCAGAGAATGCGCCCGCGACGTGCCCGAATAGCTCGCTTTCAATCATGTCCGCCGGCAAGGCGGCGCAGTTAACATGCACGAATGTACCACCAGACCTTGCGCTGGCCTCATGGAGAGTGCGGGCGGCGCGCTCTTTGCCGGTGCCGGTTTCGCCATGGATAAGGAGATCTGCATCTGTATGTGCAATAGCGCGCAGTTGGGTGCGCAGCTCATTGATTGCGGCGCTGCGTCCGGTCAATTGGCTGCTGATCAGATCACCGCCATCGGTCGCCACGCAGAGCGCCCGGTTCTCCAAGATGAGTTCGCGTTTCTCTAGTGCACGGCGCGCGCAATCGACAAGGCTGTGGGGATCATAAGGCTTTTTGATGAAATCATATGCGCCGTTCTTCATGCAGGTGACGGCAAGCTCAACATCACCGTGTCCCGTGACTAGAATGATCGGTAATTCTGGGTCTATCTCAAGTGCGCGCCGCATTAGCTCAGTTCCATCCATGCCGGGCATTCGGATGTCGGTGACCAGTATGCCGCGGAAGCTGCGCGTGATCCGGGTCAGTGCAGTTTCTGGATCGTCAAACACTTCACAGCCTAGATCGGCCAGATCAAAAGTCTGTTCGGCGGCGCGACGCAGATGCGCCTCATCATCAACAAAGAGGATCGAGAGGTCCGTCATACAGTTTGCCCTGCGCGTTTGAGGATCAAGCGAAATACTGCTCCGCCTTCAGCAGCGTTTGAGGCCGAGATCTTGCCACCGAAATCTTCGATGATGTTAAAGGAGATCGACAAACCCAGCCCCAACCCTCCACCTGAATCCTTGGTTGTGAAGAACGGATCAAACACTTGCCCGGCTGTATCGCTGGGCAGTCCCGGTCCGTTGTCGCGCACAACAATGGATACAGTGTCTGCGCCCGGTTCCACACTTACGCTGACCAATGCCCCGCCACTTTCCGCATTGGCGTCGATCGCGTTTGAAAGCAAGTTGATCATCACCTGCTGCAATCGCAAATGGCCGCCAATGATCTCAAGACCGTCATCTGGTGGTTCGAAAGATATGTTCCCGCCCGCCGCGCGAAGCCGTGGCTGAACAAGAGCGATGGACTCATCAACCACCGATTTGACAGAAACTGCACCAAGTTTGTCACCTGAACGACGGGCGAAGTTCGTGAGGTGCTTTGAGATCCGGGAGATCCGGTCTGCCATGTCGGAGATATAGACCAAGTTCTCACGCGCCTTTGGCTGGCGGTCGCGGTCAAGGTAATCAACGGCGTTTCCAGCATAAGACCGGATCGCCGCAAGCGGTTGATTGATTTCATGCGAAAGAGCCGCGGACATCTGACCAAGGGATGCAAGTTTACCCGCCTGAATCAGCTCCTTTTGTGTTTTCCGTAATTCTGTTTCAGCGCGTTGATGCGCGCCTATCTCTTCCACCAGCTGAGTGTTTAGGGATTTCAACTCAAGCGTTCGTTCTTGCACGCGTTGTTCCAAAAGGTCGCGCTCAGAGCGCTGCACGGCCAGCATTTGTTTGCGTTGCCGATGGCGCTGTCCAAAGGTGGCAACCGAAAGAATAAGAAGCGCTGCCGCCATGCACCAATAGGCAAGTTCAGTCAGCACTTCTGCCCGGATTTTCGCCGTAGGGGTCAGCGCCACCACATGCCAACCACGCAGATTGATGGGCGCGCTTTGGGCGTAGTAGGGGATTGTGTGTTCCGTTTGCTTGATGTCAACACGCACGTTTTGACCGTCTTTGATGTCTGGTATGTCGATCAGAGGCACAAGGCGTTCAGGCGGGAATTGGCGAACCTCTTCATTGTTGGCCCGCATTTCAGCTGAGACTGGCGCTAACGTGCGAAAATGCCAATCGGGCCGCCCGGCCATAAAGACTACGCCATTGTTGTCCGCGACAAGCACCTCGTGATCAAGAGCGGTCCATTGGGCGTCAATCTCATCCACGGTCATTTTGATCGCAAGCACCCCAACTACCGCTGTTCCCGACAGCACAGGCGCCGAGAAGAAAAATCCGCGTTCCCCGGAAGTTGTGCCCAGACCATGAAATTGCGCCGTTGCACCTGTCATGGCTGTGCTGAAATAGGGGCGGAAGCTGAAGTTCTTGCCAAGAAAGGACCGATCCTTGCGGTAATTACTTGTTGCAACGGTGGTGCCATGTGGATCCATCAGGAATACATCAGCCGCCCCGATATTTATCGATTGCAACCTAAGCTGCTCATTCACAAAAGGCACAAGCCCGCTGTTGTCGGTGTCTTCCAACAGCTGAAGCAACGAGCCTTGTTGCGAGATAAGCTGCGGGAGCGGACGAAAGCGCTTTATGCGCTGGTCGAGGCTTTCTTGAACAAGGTCCAGCTGAAGCCGGGCGCTGTTTGCCGATCTTTCCAGCGCGCGGTTCTCAATCCAAGGCCAAAGCGCTAGGCTCGAACCAATAGCCGCCGCAACCGCCAGCCCCGGCCCGAGGACCCGAAAAGGCGACAGGCGAGGCAGCGCAGTTAGGCTTGGGAGTATACGGCGCATGGTAAGAATGGGTGTCTCCTTTGCGCGGCTTATCAGGGGGTCGCACATTGATGCCACCCTAGGGCGACAGTTTCCCATCTGCCAAGTGTAAGATAGGCTTGGACCACTATGCGCCCAAAAGTCCTTGGATCGTTGGGAGCCCCAGGCGAATATCGTCGAAGCGAAAGAAAGTCAGCCGGTGCCGGACACAAACGTTGATCACAAAAGTGGCTATGATCCGGCATATATTGCGCAGATCTTGAACACGGTCAGAACCATTGCGCTGGTTGGGGCCAGCGCGGACAAAACTAAATTCAGCTTTGACGTGCTACGCGTTCTGCATGATGCGGGTTATGATATTATCCCGGTGAACCCGAACCCATTGCTCACGGAAATTCAGGGGATCAAGGTCTATCATTCGCTTGCCGAAATAGATCGACCCGTGGATATGGTCGATGTCTTTCGCCCCAAGGAAGAGCTTTACGGTCTTGCTGAGCAAGCCATTGCGATCGGGGCACAGGTGCTTTGGGGCCAGCTTGGCATCTATGATGATCGCGCGGCCCAGTTGGCTGAGCAGGCGGGGCTACAGGTGGTCATGGACCGCTGCCCCAAAATTGAGCTGTTGCGCTAGCCCTGAAAACCGCGCCCGCGAGAGTTTATGTGAATGCTCAAAGTGCGTTCTGACCAATCACCTGCACTTGCTGGCGGGCCGTTTCGAACCCTAAACCGCGCTTGACTATACTTTTGCGCCGGAACCTATCCGGCAGCTGTACTGCGGCGAAAGCGGGATTTCGCGTACCTAGAAGAGGTAGAAATGGAACCTTATCATGCAGATTCGTCACGAAAATCCAAAACCTGAACTGTCACATAGCGTCCGCGCTCCTCTTGGACTTGAGCTCAAAACTGGGGAAAAGCTGACAATTTCGGAATGGTCGCTTGAGGGTTTCACCTATCCAGAAAACCGAGATGTTCTGCCGAAAGAGGCCGTTTTATCAATCCCCTTTCAGGGTGTTGATATCCGGTTTGATGTTACATTGGCACGTCGCGGAAATGATAAATTTCTAAGCTTTGAAGGCCTGTCTGGCCGCCAGCGTGAGACACTCTCCGTTTTTTATCGGTCTCTCTTGTCGGGTAAAATGGCTTCAACTGGGGACGTGATCACCAGTCTTGATACGCCAGTCGACCTTGTCCCCATGGGTGAAACGGAAGAAGAGCAAGCGCAAGGCATGGCCGGTAAGGCTCCGCGCAGCCTGCGAGCGGTGGCATCAGTCTGTTTGTATCTTTGCATTGCAGCACTTGCGTTTTGGACGCTCGGCTCGGGTGTTTGGAACAAGCTTTCGCAAGTAAATATTCAGAACGCTCGCATCGAAGCGGAGCTTGTTCCGCATACAGCTGCTGCCCGTGGCTTTGTTGCAAATGTGCTGGTCGCACCGGGTGAAACCGTTGAGCGTGGCGATATTCTGGTGCGGTTGGCGGATCCCGAAGGCGAGGCGGCGTTGTCGGATGTGCGTGGGCGTATCGACTTAATTGAAAGCCGGTTGTTTGAGGCGCAACAGGCACTGCTGCGTCTGGACCAACGGGTGGACCGTTTGCGCGCAGCGCTTGTGCAGGATCTTCTGACCGGCGCGGACGCTGCTGTAGCACGGCTGGCCGCGTTTGACGCACGGATCACACCTAACAACCGTGACCTCTTTGTTGCGCAGGACACGGCGCAGCAACAGGTCGACACCCTCAGCGATGAGCTGCGGCGTCTGGCCCGAGAGCGTGGCCGTCTGCGCGATGCGGCTGATGCTCTGCACGTACTTGCTGCCGATGATGGAATCGTGCGCGAAGTGCTAGTGCTCAAGAGCCAGCTTGTTGGCCGCGGCACTGAAATTGTTCTGCTCGAAGGGTTGCACGCGCGTACAGCGCGCGGTTGGCTTGACCATTCCATGGCCTCTGCCATCTTTACTGGTATGGCTGTCAAAGTTGAAATTGCCGGAGCGCAGGGCCCTCAAACCTTGGAAGGTGAAGTCACTCATGTCAAAGCTGCTATCGACCCAGAAATCTCGCCAGAGTTTGGCATGCTGGTAACTGTTGCTTTCCCAACGCTGAGCGCAAGCGAAAGCCGGGAAGCGCTTGGTCACCTGACACCTGTTGAACTCCGCGCTGAGCGTGGCTGGGCCACTGCATGGGATCGTACCATATCTTCATGGGGTCTGTGATGCATGCGCCAGAATCTGAGTATGAATTCGACAAAGATCTGACGGTCCGACTCCGCGATCTGCGCGCACCAGTAAAACGGGGACTAGCAAAATGGCGGCCACATCAGTTGGTCGCCGTAGCGCTTCTGGGCTTTGTTTTGTTGTGGTTGCTTACGAACACTCAAAACCGGTTCTTTCAGCCGGGAACCCTGCACGTGACAATCGTTCTAGGGTCATTGGGCATTTGGCGCTTTAGCTGGTGGTTCGTTCATGCCGTACGTGCCGAATCTTACCGCCGCATCCGCTGGCCGGGGATGCGTGCAGCTGCTCAAGATGTTTGGGATGGGGGTTGGCGCCCGCGTCGGCTGCATATTCAGATGACAACCTATTTTGAGGAGCCCGCTATTACAAAGCGAGTCATCGGGTCGATTCTTGCCCAGATCCGCCGCGAGAGGATCCCGACAACTCTCTATATCGGAACGGGATCCGCCTATGATGAGTTGATCATACGCGCCTTTGTTGAAACCCATGCACAGGATATTCCAGACGACCTTGCTGAGTTGGTTTTCCTCCGCCAGAACCAACCGGGCAAGCGTATGGCCATCGGGATGATCTTGCGCGCCATCAACCGCAATGGCGTTGATCCCAATGATTTGGTGATCTTCATGGATGGGGATGCGCTTTACGGCAACGATGTCCTTGAAAAGACACTGTCAATGTTTGGCGCGGATCCAGAGCTTCAGGCACTGACCACTGATGAAGAAGTAATCTGCTACGGCCCTAAATGGATTGCTGCGTGGTTGGACATGCGTTTTGCGCAACGGCGGCTGGCGATGCAATCGCATGCGATGTCCGGCAAAGTTCTCACGCTGACTGGGCGGATGAGCGTGTTTCGCGCGCAGCACATGCTGTCAGAGCGCTTTATCCGTACGATTGAGGCGGACCATCTTGATCACTGGCTTTGGGGGCGTTTTCGGTTCCTGTCGGGTGACGACAAAAGCACCTGGTACTACTTGCTCACCAAAGGCGCCAAGATGACCTATGTGCCGGACGCGACCGTCTATACGATCGAGGTGATCAAAGAAAACGGGCTGGAGCGGATGGTCCAGAATTTTCGGCGCTGGTCTGGAAATATGTTGCGCAATGGGACGCGGGCGATTGCGCTCGGGCCAAAGCAGGTCAATCCGTTTATCTGGTGGTGTTTGGTCGATCAGAGAATCGCGATGTGGACGATGATGGTTTCTCCAACGCTCGCAATTCTCGCAGCTCTGGTCGATCCGCTCTACCTTTGGTCCTGCTTGATATGGATCCTGTTCAGCAGGTTGGTGCTATGTGTGTTTCTTTATAGCTATTCACGCCGCGTCGATCTGAGCTGGCCGTTCATCCTATATCTCAATCAAATCATAAACGCTTCGGTGAAGATCTTTATGATTTTCCATCTGTCCAAACAGAAGTGGTCAAACCGAGGCAATCAATCCTCAGGTGGTGGAGAAGGCTGGTTTGCGCGGATGCAAGGCGGCGTTGCCAAAACCCAGCTTGTGGTAGCTGTGGTGGCATTTGTGACTGCGCTGAGCGTGTATATCGGCGCGCTGCCCTCGCCGTTCTAAGACATATCCTTTGGCATAGGGCCCCATCCCTCCGAGCGCAGTCTCTATCCTCCAGTGCCCGAGACGCCCACGCATCAGGCGGCTAGAACAGGGTCAAGACGAAACACCAAATTAGGACACTGACCCATGAACGCTATTGTCGCATTTAACCCCGCCCAATCCGAAATTGTACCGACCATCGGTGTGCAATGTGATCGCCCTTGGGGCCACTATGAAACGATTGCTTTGGGCGGTCGTTTCCAAGTGAAACGGATTGAAGTTATGCCTGGCGGTTGCCTGAGTTTGCAGTCGCACTTTCACCGCTCTGAGCATTGGGTTGTTGTGGCTGGAACCGCCACTGTGACCGTCGCTGAGCGTGTGGAAATGCTGTCTGAGAATCAATCCATCTACATTCCTCTGGGCGCCGTTCACCGGCTGGAAAACCGCGGCAAGGTTGCTCTTACCCTGATCGAAGTTCAGTCGGGCTCGTATCTCGGGGAGGATGACATCACCCGCTACGAAGACGTCTACGGACGTAACTGACGACACCTAATTGTACCAAATCCCCGGCCGGGGGGTTATCCGGCCACAGTGTACCTTGGTGAGGGCTCCGCGTTTACGCGGAGCCCGTTTTCGTTGGGGTTTCTCGTTTGAAAGGGCCGCCTATCCTTTTGTATCACACGGTTCTCTAACGCGCTTAAAGATAGGCTTCCGAGCGATATAAATAACATTTTCGCCTGGTTAGACAGTCCTCACACCAAACGTAATCGAACCGAGGACACATACAATGCTTGACCTGAGCCCGATCAACACTGCCAACGCTGAACCTATTCAGCTTTTCAGCATCGACACAAAACCTGCGATTTCAATTGTTGGTCTTGGCTATGTTGGAGCCGTTTCTACCGCCTGCCTGGCCAGCTTGGGCCACCGGGTTGTTGGTGTCGATATCGATCCAACAAAAGTGGCTGACATCGGCGAAGGCCGTTCGCCAATCCACGAAAAAGATTTAGGCACTCTCCTTAGCAAGGGTGTGAGCGACGCGCTGATCTCGGCAACAGATGATCTCGCCGCCGCCGTTTGTGAAACAGACGTGACCTTTGTGTCCGTCGGCACCCCCACCTCCGCCGATGGCGGGTGCGACTATCGCTATATCGAAGCAGCTGCACGCTCGATGGCACAGGGTCTTGCGCACAAGGATGACTTCCACGTGTTCGTCATGCGCTGCTCCATTCCGCCGGGCACAACAATGGACGTAATGACGCCGATCCTTGAAGAAGTGAGCGGCAAGAAATTGGGCCATGATTTCGGAGTGGCATTCAACCCAGAATTCCTGCGCGAAGGCGTCGCTGTCGAAGATTTCTATGCACCGCCCAAAACCGTTATTGGCGCAACTTGCGAGCGCACTGGCAACATTCTGCGCCAGATCTTCTTGCCTGTAGACGAAGCGCCTATCGTGACGTCCATCGAGACCGCCGAAATGGTGAAATACGTCGACAATGTTTGGCATGCGATGAAGGTCACATTCGGCAACGAGGTTGGCCGTCTGTGCAAGCCGCTGGGCGTCGATAGCCACGATGTTATGGATATCTTCTGCCAAGACACAAAGCTTAACTTGAGCCCCTACTATCTCAAGCCCGGCTTTGCCTATGGCGGTTCCTGTCTGCCGAAAGAAGTGCGCGCCGTAAACCACATCGCCAAAGGGCTTGGCGTGGACCTGCCGCTTATTGGTGCGCTTGGAACCTCAAACGAAGCCCATATCGAAAAAGCTGTTGAGATGGCTGTCGAGACTGGCGCCAAAACAATCGGCATCATGGGCATCGCGTTTAAGCCAGGTACAGACGATCTGCGTGAGAGCCCCATCCTTGAAGTGGCTTCGCGGCTGCATGCAAAGGGCATCAAGCTTGTCATGCATGACCCGGCGATCACCCGCGAAACGCCGCTTGAAGGGCAGCTCGCTTATGTGGCGCACGGCTCCCCGGGTTTGGCCCAGATGGCCGCCGCACTTCCTGAAATGCTGACCGAGGATCTGCTCGACCTCGATCAAGCGGACTGCCTGATCGTTTCACAGTCCAACAGCACCTACCGCAGCTTTGCAGCGAACGCAGGCGAAACGCCGGTGATCGACGTGGTGCGCCTTTTTGAAGAGCTTCCAAACAGCCCCGCCTACCAAGGCATCGGTTGGTAACGATTAACCCAAGGACTAAAGAAAATGACAAATGTAACTGGAACTGAACTCAACGATGCGCTGGTTGGCGCATCAGAGGCAGACACACTGATCGGACAAGGCGGGGACGATACCCTGAACGGTGCCGGCGGCGACGATCTCCTGATCGGAGACTATGCTGGAAACTTGCTTGAAGATACGGACGTGGCACTGACGCTTTCGGGGTTTGCTGAAAGCACGTCCTGGACGGTTAAAGAGCTTGAAGGCGGCCATACCGAGATGACGCAGAGCGTCGAAACGATTGCAGGTGTGACCTATAATCTTGAGTTCGATCTTGCTGCAAACCTTGGCGGTGGCAGCCCAAGCGGCGCCATCGAAGTGATCTGGAACGGCGAAGTTATCGCTACACACCAAGCGGACTCCGGCGTCTTTGCTGGGATTGAAGTCTCGTTCGAAGGCACCGGCACTGCAGGCGATCTGACGTTCCGCTCGATTGCGCCAGAAGACACAGGCCCAGCGATTGATACATCCGGCCCGATCTGGAGCTATGAGACCACTATGGAAGTCGCTGGTGAAGAAGTCACCGTTCAAGCGATCGCTGAAGGGCAGCCAAATCTTTACCAAGTGCTCAATGGTACGTTGATGGTCTTTGACCCGGAAACGAGCAGCTACAGCCAAGCCGGCGCCGACGCGACAGTTGTTGTTAATGCCATCGGCTTTAACCAAGAAGATGACATGATTTATGGCATCGCGGTAAGAGATGGCGTCGATTCACTCGGCAATGCTGTTGCGCAGCGCGATTTGGTTATGTTGGACGCGGACGGCAACAGCTACGGCATGGGCGCAACGCCTTATCGTTCCTGGACCGGTGATTTCGATGACAAAGGCAACCTTTGGGCCTTTGAAGCGGACATGGATTACTTCATGGCTGTTGATGTCTCCGAGCAAGACGCGGATGGCAACCCAGTTGTGACTCAGTACAATCTGCCTGATGAGCTTGTCACTGCACGGATGTGGGATGTTGCGTTTGATGCGACAACTCAAACGTTCCGCGGCGTGGTTCGGGCCAATCAAGAGGGTGATGCAGGTCAGCTGATCACAATTGACGTCTCTGGTGCAGAACCGGTGTTTAACTATATCGATGTTGTTGCAACAAATGTCGGCGGTGTCGTAATGGACGGTCTTCCCGCGATTACGTTTGGCGCGGCCATCTGTGACGCGAACGGCACGCTTTATGTGGGCGGCAATGGTGGCGATCACGACATGAATGATGACACCGGGATTGCCGGTGGATTCTACCGTGTCGATATCGATGCAGAAACTGGTCAGGCGACTTTGGTTCTTGTTGCGGAAGCACCCCGAGCCTATTCAAACGATGGTGCAGCAGATCCCCGTGCGCTGGATCCGTTCACGCCAATCGACGTTGGCTCTGCAATCCTGATCCGTGACATTGAGATGGTTCAAGCCCCAGAGCAGGGCGCAAGTTTCGACGACACGTTGAACGGCGCTTCTGGTGCGGACGAGATCTATGGAAACCAAGGCAACGATGAACTGATCGGAAGCTCTGACGGTGATACCTTGTACGGTGGCACTGGTGATGACCTGCTGGATGGCGGTGCCGGAAGCGATTGGACCGACAATGGCCTGATCTCTGTCTATGACGAAGACGGAAACCGGTTTGATCAATACGGCAACCCGCTGCCTGCGGATGATGACATCCTCTTTGGCGGCTCTGGTCAGGACACTCTCAACGGTTCTGCCGGTCACGATACGCTTGACGGCGGTTCCGGAGATGACCTGCTCAAAGGTGGCACGGGCTCGGATACGCTGTATGGCGGTACAGGTGAAGACGTACTCAGCGGTGGCAAAGGTGCAGATATGCTCTTTGGTGGCGACGGCGCCGACACGCTAAAAGGCGGATCAGGCAAAGACGTTCTCGAGGGTGGCGACGGAGCAGACACAATGCGCGGCCAAGCAGGCAATGACACTCTCGACGGCGGTGCTGGCGACGATGTTATGCGCGGTGACGTTGGCAACGACGACATCTTTGGTGAAGCTGGCAACGACAGGCTGAACGGTGGTTCAGGCGATGACAGCTTGAACGGCGGAGACGGCAAAGACTTCCTAAACGGTGCCAATGGCAACGATGTTCTTGACGGCGGTGCAGGCAGAGATCGGTTGTATTTCGGTTCAGGCGAAGACGTTGCCACAGGTGGCGCAGATGCTGACCGCTTTGTCTTCCGTGACGGTGATATGGACGGAAACACCAACACCATCACGGACTTCGATTTTGTTGGCTCAGATGCGGATGTCTTGGACCTTCGCCAGCTTAACATCGGCCAATCTGCTGGAGATTGGATTGCCCAGAATGCCACTTATGATGCGGATCAGGGTTTGGTTGTTGATCTTGGTGGAGCCACGTTGATCCTTGAAGACACGGGTCACGGAGCGGCAATGGCCAGCCTGTTGGAAGACACGATCCTGATGTAAGTCAGCAAAGAAGGGGGCCGGGTTCAGTAGAGCCCGGCCTCTTTTGCAATCATCGCCGCTTGTGTGCGGTTTTTGGCTTCAAGTTTGCGAGAAAGCGTTTTGACATGGAGCTTGATGGTCACTTCCTGAAGATCAAGATCACGCGCGATTTCTTTGTTGGAAAGCCCTTGGCACAAGCCGCCAAGCACTTGCATTTCACGCTGGCTCAGCCCTTTGGCAAGGGGGTTAAGCTCTTCGGCTGGGTCTTCTGCGGTCATGAAATCAACGGGAACAAATGTCTCGCCCATCGCCATAAACTTCACGGCATTTACTAGCGATTTGGCGCCCATGGTTTTTGGCAGAAAGCCGACCGCACCCAAATCAAGTGCTTCTTGGGCAATCGCCTTGGGCGCAATTCCAGACATCACGGCAACAGGTCTGCCGTCGCGCAGGTCGATTGCGCGCACAAGCCCTTTAAGCCCGTCCATTCCGGGCATCGAATAGTCCAGCAAGACGAGGTCAAATAAAGGGCCGTTTTTGATCTGCTCGCACGCGGCCTCAAGATCCTCGGTTTGGGTGACTTGCATGCCACCCTCGCGCTCCAAAAATACAGAAAGCGTGTCTCGGACCATCTCGTGATCGTCAGCCAGAAGAAGTTTCATGACGTGTCCTCAACCTTTGGTGTCAAATGTC
>CALKJA010000098.1 GCA_937995865.1 uncultured Paracoccaceae bacterium
CACAACAAGTACGGTGGCCGCCCCGATGTGCGTCCGCCGTGCCTAAAGCCAAGGTTGGGTCTTGTTTCGTGTGTGGATGGCTCGCGTCACCGCGCCTTTCAGCAGAGCGAAGTCACGCCAAGCTTGGAAGCCAAAGCACAATCCCCGGAAATGCGACCAGAAGCGCAATGGTCACTGCATCGGCGATGAAAAACGGGGTGACGCCTTTGAACACGTCCTGCACTGTAAGATCGTCCCGTACACCAGCCACGACAAAGCAGTTCAGACCGATAGGCGGTGTGATCAGGCAAAACTCTGCCATCTTTACCACCAAAATCCCAAACCAAATCGCGCACATGGGACCAGACATCCCAAAGGTGCTTTCTGCTGCTGTGACCGCCTCTCCTCCGTTCAGCGCCATGACAGCGGGATAAACGACCGGCAGGGTAAGCAAGAGCATCCCGATGGCATCCATGAACATGCCAAGCACCGCATAGGCCAAAAGGATACAAATCAAGATAAGCATAGGGGACATTGTAAGTGATGTGATCCAATCCGAAAACGCGCTGGGCAGGTCCGCAAATCCCAGAAAGCGGACATAGATCAGCACGCCCCAGATGATCGTAAAGATCATGACACTCAGCTTAGCTGTTTCAAGCAGTGCATCACGCAGTTGTTGCCAGCGCATCCCGCGATAAAGCGCCATAAGGAACACCACAAAAGCTCCGATGGCGCCGCCCTCTGTTGGGGTGCCCCAAGCATCGCCGCCAAAGGGGTTGTAGACAAAGCAGATGATCGTCACAACGACAAAGACAATGGGCAAGGCAGGTGGGAGCGAGGCAAAGCGCTCGCGCCAGGTAAATCCCGTCACGGGCGGGCCGAAATTTTTGATCGTCAACGCCATGCCGATGATAAGCGCCGCATAGATCAGCGCGGAAAATGCTCCCGGGATGAAGCCCGCCAAAAGCAGTTTACCAACGTCCTGTTCAACGATGATCGCGTAAATGACGAGGATCGCAGAGGGCGGAATCAGTGATGCAAGCGTGCCTCCTGCAGCCACTACGCCCGCGGCAAATTGCTTATTGTAGCCGATCTTGAGCATCTCAGGGATCGCAATCCGGGCAAAGACCGCTGAGGTTGCGACTGACGCGCCTGATACGGCAGCAAAGCCCGCTGTGGCGAAGATGGTTGAGACCGCAAGCCCACCGGGCACCCACGCGATCCAGCGCTTTGCTGCCTCGAATAGGGCTTTGGTCAGGCCCGCGTAGTAGGCGAGATAGCCAATTAGAATGAAGGTGGGAATAAGGGACAACGCTTGGCTTGAGACCTTGGAATGCGGCACTTGCCCTGCGGTCTTTACCGCGACACCAAGCGCCCAACCGAAATCGTCTAGCCCGTAATTCTTCTTGGCCCAGAAAATCCAGATCAGGCCAATCATCCCGGCAAGCCCTGCAGCAAACGCGACGCGCATCCCCAATACCACAAGCACAAGCATGCCGCCCGTGACCCAGAGTCCAATTTCAATTGGTTCCATTAGTTTTGACCATCTAGTTGTTCGGCTTCCATGCGCGCCTGCGTTGCCGCATCCGCGACAAGCGGCACCGCGATGGCGCGGCCAGTAAGAATTGCTTGGGTATAGGCCCAGACTTGCAGGCAAAGCCGCAAGCACAGCACACCAAAGGCCAAGGGGGCCATTAGTTTAGCAGGCCAGATGGGCAAAGCGATATCCATGGAGCTGTCACGGCTCCACATTGGTGCCGCGAAGTCAAAGCTTCGATCGAAATGCGCCCATGTGCCCCAAACTAATAAGATCATCATGCCAAGAACGGCGAGTGTGGTGATTAGCTCAACCACATAAAGCGCGCGGCCCTTGAGCTTTCCAACAAGGATATCCATGCGGATATGGCCGCCTTCCCGCATGACAAATGAGATGCCCATAAACGCTATCAGAGGCATCGCCTGTTCAATCCAATCGACATACCCCGGAACGGGGGAATTGAGTGCGTTGCGGCCGCTAACAGAGACAACTGCAAGGAGCATAAGCGCAAATACCGCGAGCCCGCTGACCAGCGCAAAAACGCGCTCTAGCTTAAGAAGCAAGAGGTCTATCTTGCTCAGCGTGCTGTCATCCGTCAGCACGAGGGATGCAGTCGCCATAGCGCCCTCCGATCCTTGCTAATAATCTTGTGCTGGCCCCGCGCTTTAGGTTGTCGCGGGGCCAGAGCGCTTACATGCTGCCGTCGGCGATCATGCCAGTGACAAGGTCATAAAGCTCTTGAGCGGGCAGGCCAGCGGCCGTGTTTTGCTCAATCCATGCGGCGGCAGCAGGCGCTGCGGCGGCTTCTTTAAACGAGGCAATCTCTGCGTCTGAGAAGGACACAGTCTCGATCCCACGCTCTTCAAGGGCCGGGCCCCAAGCGTCCATCGTCGCGCCATTGTAGTTTGCGATGTAATGATCCAGCGATGCATCAACGGATCCCAAAAGGGCATCACGATGGGCATCAGACAGGCCATCCAAAGCGTCTGTGTTCACAACAACCGGGCAGTTCACTGTGCCGGGATTAAGGTTTTCAGTCCACCATGTTGCGTTTTCAATGGTGCCAAACGACATATGCGCATGAGGTGCAAAGGCGACGGCTTTAACAACTCCGGAATCCATCGCTTGACGTACTTCGCTCGCGGACATTGATGTGGGGACCGCGCCAACAGTTGCCATGGCTGCACCAATGCCGCCTGTGGCGCGCACTGCAAGGCCTTCAAAATCTGCAAGAGCGCTTGGCGCATCACCCAGACCGGCAATATTATACTGCGGCAGCGGCGAAGGCATCAAAAGCGTCGCATTCCAGCGGGCCAGATCTGCAACCGTTGCCGGGTGCTGATAGACGGCCATCGAAAGCTCAACTTCTTGCTCAAGCGAGCTTACGCCAAGGAATGGCAGCTCAAGAACGGTGATGGATGGGTTCTTGTCGCGGTGGTAGCCTGCGCAGAATTGAGCCATTTCAAAAGCACCGATCGAAATCCCATCAAGGTTCTCGCGGTTGTTGCTCAAGCCACCATAGCTGATGTTGAGGGTGAACTCGCCATTTGTCTTTTCACTCACCAGATCCGCGAGCTTTTCCACGTGCTCGGTAAAGGCACGTTGTTTGCCCCAAAGTGAAACGTTCCATTCTTCGGCCACTGCCGAAGAGGCCACACCAGTTGCAAGCGCAGCAACAGCGACACAGTTCAGATAGGTTTTCATTTCGATTCTCCTCCCAGAAATATCGTGAGCCCATTAAATACCATTCGCTCCGATGCACGCATGAAGAAAAACGCGCGGGTGGTTGGGGCTGCCCTGCGGATTTCCGCAGGGCTATAGAAGCGCCTCTTTATCGAGGCCAAGCTTCACAATTTTCTCATTCAAAGTGCGCCGCCCGATTCCCAATGCATCCGCTGCGTCGTCCATGCGGCCCTCATGTGTGGTTATTGCTTTGCTGATCATCTGACGTTCAAAAGCGGCAACCGCCTCGCGAAGGCCGGGGCGCATAGTTTGCCCCAAAGGTGCATTTGAGATCGCATCTTGCATTGTTCCAAAGCCTTGCCGGGCCATCATCACACGCCGTTCGACCACGTTCCTCAATTCGCGGACGTTTCCGGGCCAATCATGTGCGATAAGAGCTGAAAGCTCGATATCGCTCATTTCGGGCGGGTCTGTTTCATAGAGTGCCGCGAACTCTTGAAGAAAACGAAGGGCAAGCATTGCAACATCGTCAAGCCGTGCTCTAAGCGGCGGCAGATGTAACTCAAACCCGCTAAGCCTAAAGAGCAGATCTTGCCGCAACCGGCCCTCGGCCACGGCGGCCTCTGCGCTTTCATTGGTGGCCGCGATCACTCGAAGATCTACCCGCTCGGGCATGTGCGCACCGGGGGCGAGAACCTCGCCCTTATCGATCAAACGCAAAAGCATCGCTTGGGTTTCGGGTGCGCAGGCACAGATTTCATCCAAAAAGAGTGTGCCGCCATTGGCGCTGCGGGCAAGCCGTGGCAGGGGATCTGCGCTGACCTGTGCGGCATTCACGGCAACAAACGGGCCATCGCAGCGGGCCGACAGATTGTGCAGCGCATTCGCTACCAGATCTTTGCCCGTTCCGGTCTCCCCCTGAATAAGAACGGATGTATCCCCTCCAGCAACCATTGTGATTGTATCACGCAATCGGTGCATTTCGGCCGATTGGCCCAAAAGAATACGGTCAAGGCCCGCAAGTTCGAGTAGCCGTTCGCGCAACCGCTCGTTGGTTTGCCGCATCCTGTATTGCTCGGCAGCGTGAGAAAGGATCAGCAGCAACCGCTTTGGATCAAAGGGCTTTTCGACAAAGCTATAGGCCCCGCCGTTCATAGCATCCACCGCCGTTGGAATATCACCGTGGGCGGAAACCAAAACAACCGGAGGAGCATCCTCAAGGGTTTCCAAAAGCTCAAGGCCGGTCATCTCGGGCATCCGGACATCAGACAGGATCACATCAGGCTCAAACTGTGCGATCCATCGCTTGGTATCTGTGGCCCGTGCCAGCGCCTTAGCCTCCCACCCGGCGGCCCCGATAAGATCGACCAGAGAATTGCGCATTAAGCGGTCGTCATCGATGATCAAGATCCGATATTCGGGCATTAGATACCCCCTGCGCTGCGCGGCAGCTCTATTCGGAAACGCGCGCCACCTTTGGGCCTGTCGGCTGCCGAGATCGTTCCGCCATGATCCGAAACGATACCAGCAGAAATTGTAAGCCCAAGGCCCATGCCTTCGCCGCTTTCACGTGTTGTTGCGAACGGTTCACGCAGATCATCCAGCGTTTTTTCACCCAAACCATGCCCGCTATCTGCAATTTCAAACCATACAAAGGCGGGATCACCGCCCAAAGTGATCTCTACAGTGCGTTCATCGCCGCCTGCGACGGCATCAAGCGCGTTGCGCACGATATTGGTGATCACCTGTTCGATCCGCAGCCGATTTGCGTGTAGTGTCAGATCAACGTCCGGAGCCGTCATCCGTATATCCGCTTCACGTGCGGCGATGCTGTGCTCCAACAGCCCCAAAGCGTCGCGCATTACATCCGCAAGATCAAAGTTCTCTAGACTGTCGCGCCCTTTGCGCGAGAAGAATTTGAGCTGTTGCGTGATGTTCTCCATCCGGGCGACAAGACCCTGCATTTTGTCATTGAGCGCGCTGGGCCCAACAGTCATTTCCGAAGCAGCCAGCTGGTTGCGCATGGCTGCAATTGGTTGGCCCAGCTCATGGGTGACCGACGAAGCAAGCTGACCCAAGGCCGCTAGGCGCCCGGCGCGTTCAAGCTCAGCTTGTGTTTTCTGCAAAGAACGCTCTGCAGTCCGCCGCTCTTCAATCTCCACCGCCAAACGTTCGTTGGCATGGCGCAGTTCAGTCTCTTCGCGCTCGGAGGCTTGCAGCGCACTTCGGATAAGGCGGATGCGATTGACCTGAAACGCGCTAAAGCTCATCAGGACAAGCGCAAGAACAGCCGCCGTTGTGAGCCAAGCGCTTGTGGCTGCCTGATCATCCGTCACGAAGAAATGCAATGACCAGCTATTCGGGAGATCGGAGGTTTTGAGATACAGCAGACGTTCGCCATTGATCACCGCGCTTTGGTTGCCTTGATCAAGTGACCAATTCAATGGATCCAGGGGTTCGGCAGCAAATTGACGGGATGTAACGATCCTTTCTCGTTGATCCTGCGTCAGCGGCGCCAAAGTGCGGTACCGCCAATCTGGATCTGAGGCGAGCAGCACCACACCGTCAGAATTTGTCAGTACAATGCGTTCGCCCGAGCTTTCCCAACGGCGTTGGAGGTCTGACAGGTCAATCTTGATCGCGATCACGCCCTCAGCATCTGACTGAGCTTTGCGCACTGCCATTGCATAGAAATAGCCGGGTATGCCGGTGGTCGCGCCGATCCCATAGAATTCGCCAAGCTCACCGTTGCGTGCTTCCTGGAAATAGGGGCGAAAGCTATAGTTTTGGCCCTTAAAGCTCGTCGCATGGCGCGCGTTGGAGGCCGAGATTGTCAGCCCATTGCGATCCATGAGATAAATCGCATCCAGCCCTGCGCTTTGCGCAAAACGCGCAAGCCTTTGGTCCAATGCTTTAGCCGTTGCGCCTTCAACCGTGGCAAGGACGATGGGATCCAAAGACAACAAGAAAGGTAGATGTGCAAAGTGCCGTAACTCGGATTCAAGCGTGCTGCGATAAAGCGTCAAACGCGCAGCGGCCTCTTCAACTTCTTGCGCTTTGAAATAGGAAAACGACGTACGATTGAGGCCCACCGCAAGCAGTGCAACAGCGAGAAGCAAAAGAAGATGGGTCATCCGCATCGCAGTGATTTGACTGTTGCTTGCCCGAAAATCAACCAAAGCTTTGTTCTGGGTCGCGTGCGCTGTGCGTTGCCTAAGACCTGACCGTAGGAATACCTGCTTGCGCCGCTCCGGTCACACCCATACACACAGCGCGATTTTGACCGCCGCGGACGCCTCTGCGGCCCTAATGCGATGGATAAGGACGACATGCAGGTCACCGAAACACTAAACGAAGGCCTTAAGCGCGGCTACACAATCACCCTTCCGGCGTCAGAACTGGACAGCACGGTGAATGACAAGCTCAAAGAAGCGCAGCCTGAGATTGAAATGAAGGGCTTCCGCAAGGGCAAAGTCCCCATGGCGCTGCTCAAAAAGCAGTATGGCGATCGCGTATTGGGCGAAGCCCTGCAAGAGACGATCGATGGCGCGATGTCGGCGCATTTCGAGGAATGCGGCGATCGCCCTGCAATGCAGCCTGAGGTCAAAATGACCAACGAGGCATGGAAGCCTGGCGATGATGTTGAGGTCGCAATGTCCTACGAGGCACTGCCCGATATCCCTGAAGTCGACATGAAGTCGCTCAAGCTTGAGAAGATGGTCGCCAAGGCGGATGAAGCCGCTGTAGACGAAGCGCTGGGATCGCTTGCTGAGAACGCGCAAAGCTTCAAGAGCCGCAAGCCGCATGTTGGTGCAAAAGATGGCGATCAGATTGTCATCGATTTCTTGGGCAAAGTGGATGGCGAACCGTTCGAAGGTGGCGCTGCTGAAGATTATCCGCTGGTCTTGGGGTCCAACTCCTTTATTCCCGGCTTTGAAGAGCAGCTTGTTGGCGCAAAAGTTGACACAGATGTGAATGTCGAAGTGACATTCCCCGAAGAGTACGGCGCAGAAAACCTGGCAGGAAAAGCGGCTGTTTTTGAGTGCAAAATCAAAGCCGTCAAAAAGCCAGTCACCGCAAAAATCGATGATGAGATGGCCAAGCAATTTGGTGCCGAAGATTTGGCCGCCCTGCGCACCCAAGTCACAGAACGTCTTGAAGCAGAATACGCGGGCGCTGCTCGTGCCGTTCAAAAACGCGCATTGCTTGATGTGCTGGACGAAAAGGTCTCATTTGAGCTGCCACCGTCCCTTGTTGGGGCTGAGGCCAATCAAATCGCGCACCAACTTTGGCATGAGGAAAACCCCGATGTCGAAGGCCATGACCACCCTGAGATTGAGCCAACAGACGAGCACAATTCGCTTGCTGAGCGCCGTGTGAAACTGGGCCTTCTGCTTGCAGAGCTTGGCCGCAAGGCAGAGGTTGAGGTAAGCGATGCGGAAATGACGCAAGCGATCATGAATGCTGCGCGTCAATATCCCGGCCAAGAGCGTCAATTCTTTGAATTCGTGCAACAAAACCAGCAAATGCAGCAGCAGCTGCGCGCTCCTTTGTTTGAAGACAAAGTCGTCGACTATGTGTTTGAGCTGGCAGATGTGACCGAGAACGAAGTCTCCAAAGACGATCTGCAAAAGGCCGTTGAGGCGCTCGAAGAAGAATAAGCGATTTCTTAACTGCTTTGATTTACCCCCGGAAGAGCTGGCTTTTCCGGGGGTTTTTTTTATGTCTGTGCCGCGTGAAGATGATCGGCCTTTGCTGTTTGCACCCAACCGTCAGGACGGTGCGCCACCGCCTGTGTTTTATCTACACATTCCCAAAACATCCGGCTCCTCTAATAACGCATTCTTGCGGGCGATTTACCGGAAGAACTTTCGCGAACATGTTGAATACGCCCTCCCGGATTTGCTAGCCCGCAAACATCCTGCACTGGAGGATCTTTGTCTGAGTGGTCATGTGCCGCTTTGGGCTTGGATGCTATACCGGGGATCGGACGCGTTTGAACGCGTGACAATTCTGCGGGACCCATGGGCGCGTCTTGTTTCACATGTTAATTGGGTCAATCTTTTCAACCATGGTGTTTCATTGCCCCGGCATGGGCCGGGGGCGGCTGCTTTGCGTCGCATTGTCGCGCTGGTGGCTCAAACAGATTTCGAAAAAGTGGGAGATCTTCGCCGGTTGATGAACGCGGTTAAGAAAGAGACCTATTTCACAAGCTGGGATAATTATCAGGTGC
>CALKJA010000099.1 GCA_937995865.1 uncultured Paracoccaceae bacterium
AACGCCTATTTAACCTCTTTTCCAGCAAGGTGAATACGAAGAATTTGATTGAAATGTTCTTATTTTACCCTCATGTAGGTGAGAACAAGAAGTGAACAATTGCGGTCATTGCCGCCCCGTTCGGGGTGTGTGAAACAAGGAGCCTAAACATGGCAACGGCGGATCTTTTGAGTATGGATGCAAAACGGAATTCCGAACGTCAAAAAGCGCTGGACAGCGCATTGGCGCAGATTGAGCGGCAGTTCGGCAAAGGCTCGATCATGAAATTGGGCGATGAGAACGCCATCCAAGAAATTGAATCCGTCTCGACGGGATCGTTGGGCTTGGATATCGCTCTTGGAATCGGTGGCCTGCCCAAGGGGCGGATCATTGAGATTTATGGCCCAGAAAGCTCCGGCAAAACGACTTTGACGCTACATTGCGTCGCGGAGGAACAGAAAAAGGGTGGGGTATGTGCATTTGTTGACGCCGAGCATGCCCTTGATCCGCAATACGCCAAGAAGCTTGGTGTCGATTTGGATGAGCTGCTGATCTCGCAACCTGATACTGGTGAGCAAGCGCTTGAAATCACCGAGACGCTCATTCGCTCTGGTGCGGTCAGCATGGTTGTTGTGGATTCCGTGGCGGCACTCACGCCGCAAAAGGAGCTGGAAGGCGATATGGGCGACAGCGCGCCCGGTCTGCAGGCCCGATTGATGAGTCAGGCCATGCGCAAGCTGACAGCTGCCATCAGCCGATCGAATTGCATGGTGATTTTCATCAACCAGATTCGAATGAAAATCGGCGTCATGTTTGGTTCGCCCGAAACCACAACGGGCGGCAACGCGTTGAAATTTTATTCTTCGGTTCGATTGGATATTCGCCGCATCGGTGCTCTTAAGGATCGCGATGAGGTTGTCGGCAATGCGACCCGCGTCAAGGTGGTGAAGAACAAAGTCGCCCCCCCGTTCAAACAGGTTGAATTCGACATCATGTATGGCGAAGGCATCTCAAAAATGGGTGAGCTGTTGGATCTTGGTGTGAAAGCCGGGATCGTTGAGAAGAGCGGCAGCTGGTTCTCTTATGGGGACGAGCGGATTGGCCAGGGGCGTGAAAACGCCAAAACCTATTTGCGCGAGCACAAACGCATGGCTCTTGATATCGAGGATAAGATCCGTGGCGCACACGGGCTTGATTTCGAAATGCCGCCTGAAGAACAGATTGACGATGGGGATGTGCTCGAGGCTTAAACTCAAAACATCTGTGACGTTGAATGAGCGCCAGCCGGAGAACACCGGAGGGCGCTCTTTTCGTTGGTTGATCTAGGGCAAATTTTTTTGAGAGACAAAACGCGACCTTAAGCGCGCCCGATGTGGACACCTTGGGGGTGCGCAGATATGTCAAACAAAGGACTGATCACAGGGGCGCGCCATGCCGGGTTTGAACGATATTCGCAGCAGCTTTTTGAGCTATTTCGCAGGGCAGGGTCACGCGGTCGTAGACAGCTCGCCACTTGTGCCGCGCAATGACCCAACCTTGATGTTCACTGCGGCGGGAATGGTTCAATTCAAGAATTTGTTCACCGGTGTTGAGACACGCGACTACACACGCGCCACAACGGCCCAAAAATGCGTACGTGCAGGTGGCAAGCACAATGATCTGGACAATGTCGGCTATACGGCCCGGCACCACACATTCTTTGAAATGCTCGGCAATTTTTCCTTTGGTGACTATTTCAAAGAGGATGCGATCCCCTTCGCTTGGGATTTCATCACGAAGGAAATGGGCATCGACAAGGACAAGCTTCTTGTCACAGTTTACCACACTGATGAAGAAGCTGTCCAAATCTGGAAAAAACACGCCGGACTAAGCGATGATCGGATCATTCGGATCGCAACGGATGACAATTTTTGGAGTGCAGGCCCAACCGGGCCGTGCGGACCTTGTACCGAGATATTCTACGATCATGGCGATCATATTTGGGGCGGCCCTCCCGGTTCGCCTGATGAAGATGGCGACAGATTTGTAGAGATCTGGAACCTTGTTTTCATGCAATACGAGCAGTTCGCGGACGGCACTCGCGTTGATCTGCCCAACAAATCCATCGATACTGGCATGGGTATCGAGCGGGTCGCGGCTTTGTTGCAAGGTACAAATGACAATTACGGCACGGACCTGATGCGCGCATTAATCGAAGCGTCTGCGCATGCATCCTTGTCAGATCCGGACGGGCCCAGCAAGACCCACCACCGCGTGATTGCAGACCACTTGCGTTCTACGTCCTTTCTTATTGCCGATGGGGTGATGCCTGCAAATGATGGGCGCGGCTATGTTTTGCGCCGGATTATGCGCCGGGCGATGCGCCACGCGCACCAGCTTGGGGTGAAAGACCCGTTGATGCACAAATTGGTGCCCGCGCTCGTGCAGCAAATGGGGGCGGCCTATCCCGAATTGGGATTGGCCAAGACCTTGATCGAAGACACGTTGCTCAGCGAAGAAACGCGGTTCCGCCAGACCTTGGATCGCGGGCTAAAGCTGTTGGATGATGAGGTAAGCGGGTTAAGCGCAGGCGCGGCACTAGATGGGCGCGCAGCATTCAAGCTATATGACACCTACGGATTCCCTCTGGATCTCACTCAAGATGCTCTGCGCGAACGTGGCCTAACTGTTGACACAGACGGGTTCGATACTGCGATGACAGAGCAAAAAGCCAAGGCCCGTGCTGCTTGGTCGGGATCGGGTGAGGCTGCAGATGCCGCAATCTGGTTTGATGTGGCTGAGGCTGCGGGCAATACTGATTTCCTTGGCTATGACACTGAAACAGCCGAAGGTGAGATCAAGGCAATCGTGCAATCCGGTGCGATGATCGGAAGCGGCGAAGGCGACGTGCAAGTCGTGCTAAACCAAACGCCGTTTTATGCCGAAAGCGGCGGTCAAGTTGGCGATACAGGCACTCTGCGCACGCCAACTGGCCTCATGCGGATCGAAAACACAACCAAAGCCGCTGGCGTGTTTGTACACACTGGAACCGTGGTTGAAGGTCATATCGAGATAGGCCAAGGTGCTGCACTTGCAGTGGACCCAACGCGCCGCGCACAAATCCGCGCCAACCATTCGGCCACGCATTTGCTCCATGAGGCATTGCGCTCCGCACTTGGCACCCATGTGCAGCAGCGGGGCTCGTTGAATGCACCGGAACGCCTGCGATTTGATTTCTCGCACAATGCCGCCCTTAGCGCGGATGAGCTTGCTCAGGTTGAGCGTGACGTGAATGCCTATATCCGCCAAAATAGCTCCGTCGAAACCCGTATCATGGCGCCAGATGACGCGCGCGCGTTGGGTGCCCAAGCGCTCTTTGGCGAAAAATACGGCGATGAAGTGCGCGTGGTGTCTATGGGTCGGGAGCCAAATTCCGGCCGCGGGCCAGAGGGTGAAACTTATTCGATTGAGCTTTGTGGCGGCACCCATGTTGCGCAGACTGGGGATATCGGTCTCTTTGTGGCCCTTGGCGATAGCGCGTCTTCTGCGGGGGTACGCCGAATTGAGGCGCTCACAGGTGCTGCAGCGTTTGATCATTTAAGCGCACAAAACCAGAGTCTGTCACAAGCGGCTCTGGCTCTAAACGCGAGCGCGTCTGAGGTACCAGAGCGCGTACAAACGATCTTGACCGAGCGCAAAGCGATGCAGGCAGAAATTGCCGAGCTGCGGCGCGCTGTAGCAATGGGCGGCGGGGCAAAGGCCAATGCGCCCGAGGACGTGAATGGCATTCCGTTTCTTTCAATGGTGCTCAGCGGCGTGACGGGTAAAGATCTGCCCCCTCTCATAGATGCGCAAAAAGAGGAAAATGGGTCGGTTGCTGTCCTCTTGATCGCCGAAGCCGATGGCAAAACCGCCGTCGCCGCAGGCGTATCCGACGATCTGACTGCAACCGTCAGCGCTGTTGATCTCGTTAAAGCGGCAGTCGGCGCCCTTGGAGGCAAAGGCGGAGGCGGACGGCCGGAAATGGCCCAAGGCGGCGCCAAGAGCGCCAAGAACGCAGACGCGGCAATTGACGCTGCAAAACAAGTCTTGGGAGGCTGAAAAATGGGCGCACTTTGGATCGCACATGTGACTGTTACGAATGAAGACGCCTATGCAAAATACGCCAAGGGTGCCACCGAGGCGATCACTGCACATGGTGGAACCTTCATAGCACGCGGGGGCCGTTTCGTGCAGCTTGAAGGCAAAGAAAGACCAAGAAACGTTGTTGCGCGCTTCCCTGATGTAGAGACGGCGGAACGCTGTTACCACTCAGATGCCTACCAATTGGCACTGAGCCACGCGCGTGGCGCATCAGAACGTGAACTGCTGATCGTCGAGACGTCCGAGTAGGCGCTCTCGCCCTTCATCTTTCCTAAAATACCTCCCGCCGGAGGCACAATGCGCAGCGCGTTTGCAGGGCATGAACCTGAAAACGCGTCCCACAGCACCGCATCGCTCCAGAATAAACGCGCCGCGAAGCGGCTCCGCTTACTTGATCACGACGCCCGCGCTTGGCGTTTGCGCTCGTGGGGATCCAAATAGCGTTTGCGCAGTCTGATCGAGCTTGGCGTCACCTCAACCAACTCATCATCATCAATATAAGCAATCGCTTCTTCCAAGGACATCTTAATTGGGGTTGTCAGCCTTACAGCTTCGTCTGTCCCCGAAGCCCGAACATTCGTGAGTTTCTTACCCTTAAGCGGATTGATCTCAAGATCGTTCTCACGGTTGTGTTGGCCAATGATCATACCTTGATACACGTCCTCTTGAGAGCCAATGAAGAACAGCCCACGGTCTTCGAGGTTCCACAAAGCATACGCAACGGAAACGCCGTTCTCCATTGAGATCAGCACGCCTGCACGGCGGCCCGGGATTGCCCCTTTATGCGGGGCCCACTCATGAAAGACGCGGTTCAACACGCCTGTGCCGCGCGTATCGGTCAGGAATTCGCCGTGATAGCCAATCAATCCACGCGATGGTACATACGCGATGATGCGGGTCTTGCCCGCGCCCGCTGGTTTCATTTCGGCCAATTCACCTTTGCGCGCGCCGGTGATCTTTTCGATGACAGCGCCAGAGTATTCATCATCCACATCGATGGTGACTTCTTCCACAGGCTCGCAACGCACGCCGTCAATCTCTTGAAACAGAACTTGAGGCCGCGAGATGCTTAGCTCAAATCCTTCGCGGCGCATATTTTCAATGAGCACGCCCATTTGCAATTCGCCACGGCCAGCCACCTCAAACGCTTCTCCACCGGGTGTATCGCTGATTTGAATGGCAACGTTGGATTCGGCCTCTTTCATAAGCCGCTCGCGGATCACGCGGGACTGCACCTTTTTGCCATCACGGCCCGCAAGGGGGCTGTCATTGATGCCAAAGGTCACCGTGATGGTGGGCGGATCAATTGGTTGCGCGGGGATGGCTTCGGTTACGTCGGTCGCACAAAGCGTATCTGCAACAGTCGCTTTGGACATGCCTGCAAGAGAAACAATGTCGCCGGGTTCTGCAAGATCGATAGGTTGTTGAGCAAGCCCACGGAATGCAAGGATCTTGGTCACGCGAAACTGTTCGACGCGCTCACCATCGCGGCTCAGCGCTTTGATCGTTTCACCCGTCTTGAGCGTTCCGGCCTCAACACGGCCCGTGAGGATACGGCCGATAAACGGGTCAGCGCCAAGGGTCACTGCCAGCATCTTGAACGGCTCATCGCGGCGATCAATTTGTTTCGGAGCAGGGACGTGTTCAACGACCATGTCAAACAACGCAGAGAGGTCTTCACGCGGGCCATCCAATTCCATGTCCGCCCAGCCATTCCGGCCCGACGCATACATCGCAGGGAAGTCCAGCTGATCATCATCTGCACCCAAGGACGCAAAAAGGTCAAAGCACTCATCAAGCGCACGGTCTGGTTCTGCGTCTGGTTTATCAACTTTGTTGAGGACCACGATGGGGCGCAGGCCAAGAGCCAGCGCTTTGGAGGTCACAAACTTGGTTTGTGGCATTGGACCTTCGGCGGCATCCACCAAAAGCACCACACCATCGACCATCGACAAAATACGCTCAACCTCGCCGCCAAAATCGGCGTGGCCGGGCGTGTCCACGATATTGATCCGGGTGTCTTTCCATTCAACGGACGTGGCTTTCGCCAGGATCGTAATCCCGCGCTCACGTTCCAGATCGTTGCTATCCATCATCCGCTCAGCGGTAGCCTGATTTTCGCGGAACGCGCCCGATTGCTTGAGAAGCTCGTCCACAAGCGTTGTCTTGCCGTGGTCAACGTGGGCGATGATCGCGATATTACGCAGGTCCATGAGAGGCTCCGAAAATGAGGTTGCCCGCGCTTTACGGGGCGCGGGCAAAGAAGGAAAGCGGGTTTTTGGCATGCCGTTAAGGCGCAAGCGCAAGGGAGGCTATGCGGCTACGTCTTCTAAGGGATAATGCGCGAGTATTTGGAGCCTTCCAGCGTCGCACCAACGCGGAAACCTGCCTGACCAAAGACGGCCGCAATGATAGGTGCAAGCGATGTTGTGGTTTCCGCACGTACGTTTTGGCCTTGGTCCTGAATCGCGTATTCAATATCCGCGCCAGCCGCCCAACCTGCGGAGCGTCGGAACTCCACAAGCGCATCTTCCGTCATGAAAAACAGCACATGCGCGTATTGCTGCGCACCAATCTGGAAACCGGCGGAAGCTGATGTTGTGGAATAGTAGTCCACTGTGATGTCATTGACCCGCAGTGCGCCGCGACCATAGGAGCCGCCAAGGCCAAGCCCCGCTTCGGTCACCACTGGCATCACCAACATTCCGGCCGATTTTTCGCGCAGCGTTACGGTGCCGGGATAGCGCGAAAACATATAGTTCAGCGTTTGGTCGACCCGTGCATCAATACGCTGGTCGTTGTTATTACCTATGCCATTGGCGCACCCTGCAAGGGCGGCCGCGCCAGCAAACGCGCCAAGGGAAAACGTACGACGGGACACAGTCCGAGAATGGGTCATGTAAGATCTGCCTGATATTTGCTCTGCCGGGTTTTCCCGGTCTCAACGCGATACTACTCTGAAAACGCGGAGATGTCACCCGAGAAGCGTGTACCCTTGGCCATAAGCCGCTTAGTGCCGGCAACCCTCTGAAATCTTGATCTATCCGTTGGCCAAAAGCCGTGCTGCTGCGGGCGCGAAATAGGTCAACACACCGTCACAACCGGCGCGCTTAAAGCCAATAAGGCTTTCTAGCATCACCTTATCACCATCGATCCATCCGTTTAAGGCGGCGGCTTGCTGCATCGCGTATTCGCCGCTGACTTGATAGGCGAAGGTCGGAACGCCAAAATCGTCTTTGGCGCGGCGGCAAATATCAAGATAGGGCATACCGGGCTTGACCATGATCATATCGGCACCTTCCGAAAGATCGCGTGCAATCATGGCCATTGCCTCATTCCCGTTGGCGGGATCTATTTGATACGTCTTTTTGTCTCCGGTCAGTGCGCCAGACGCCCCAACTGCATCTCGGAAAGGGCCGTAAAAAGCACTGGCATATTTTGCGGCATAACTCAGAATGGCAATGTCGCTATGCCCTTCGTCTTCCAACGCTTCGCGCAATGCGCCGATCCGACCATCCATCATATCGGAAGGGCCAAGAATATCTGCCCCAGCCTCGGCCTGCGCCAACCCCATTTTGACCAGCGCCTCAACCGTACGATCATTGACGATTTCGCCATCTTCCACATAGCCGTCATGCCCGTTGATATTATAGGGATCGAGAGCGATATCTGTCATAACGGCGATCTCTGGACAGGCATTCTTGATTTCTCGGATCGCGCGATTGGATAGGTTGTCAGGGTTCCAAGCCTCCGCGCAATCTTCGGTCTTTAGGGTGGGATCCGTGTAGGGAAAAATGCACATAGCCGGAATGCCCAAAGCATGCGCCTCGCGGGCAGCGGCGCCGATCCGATCAACGGTCCGACGGACCACACCGGGCATAGACGACACAGGTTCTTCCGCATCCTTGCCTGCCATCACAAATACCGGCCAAATAAAATCTGCGGGCGTGAGCGTTGCTTCGGACACCATTGCGCGCAGTGCGGCTGTCCGGCGCAAACGGCGTGGGCGGGCATAGGGGAAGGGGGCATAGGTCATAGTAGAGGCTCCGGTTAGCGTGTTTTGAGTGACACGTGCCGGGCGTTTTCTCAACCCTTTCCCCCGCTTGCCCCTTTCGCGCAGCTGGCGGCAGCCTTAGGGTCCGGCAAAACAAGGTCAAAGGCCCGAGCGCGTGGATATCTACAGAACCCTTTTTGAAGTAATCGACATGCGGTCATTCTCCAATCTTTGGTATTGGATCGCGCTGGCTGTGCTTTGGTCATCCGCGTCGTATTGGGTTCTTGGGGTGCCCTTCGACATGATACAGCGCGCCCGTAAGCTGGGTGGCCAAGCACAAGTGGATCTTGAGACGATGGTCGACATCAAAATCCGTAGAATGCTGCTTATTGGTGAGATGTCAGGCCTCTGGGCGCTTGGGCTGGTGAGTTTTGCATTTACAGCAATGGCACTCCTAAGCGTTGTTTACAGCGTAGAATTTGCTCAGGCCCTGTTTCTATTGCTTTTCCCGTTGGTTTTCGTTGGCGCAATGGCGCTGTCTACGGCGGTCAAGATCCGCGATCGTGGCTTAGAGGGTGAAGGGTTGCACCGTGCGTTGATGCGCCAACGCTTTTCCACACAAGTCATCGGAATCGTTTCAATTTTCATAACTGCGATGTGGGGAATGTATCAGAACCTGCAGCTTGCGGTCCTTTAGCGCGTGAACCCGTCTTGACCTTGGGCGTGGGCGGAATAGGTGAGTGCGTCTGATGACTGATCCCAAACAAATAATGTGCTCTGGCGCGCCCGAAGGGTTTGACGCCCAACTTTTGCTGAAAGAAATGCAAGCCAACGGATCGGTTGTGCATGTGGCCCGTGATGACAAACGTCTCGCCGCAATGCGCGCAGCACTTTCCTTTTTCGCGCCTGATGTACCAGTGTTTGTGTTTCCGGGGTGGGATTGTCTTCCCTATGACCGTGTTTCGCCCAATGCCGATATCTCTGCGGCGCGCATGGCAACGCTTGCGGCGCTTGTCCATGAGATGCCAACGCAGTTTGTCCTCCTGACAACACTAAACGCCGCCACGCAGCGCGTGCCCGCGCGGGCGGTGCTGCGTGAGGCAGCCTACACCGCAACAGTTGGCGGACGTGTGGATGAAGCGGCCCTGCGTGCCTTTCTTGTTCGGATGGGTTTCACCCAAGCACCAACCGTGATGGAACCAGGTGATTACGCGGTCCGTGGCGGGCTGATTGATATCTTTCCACCTGGGCAGGGTGGCCCTGTACGGCTCGATCTTTTTGGTGATGTCTTAGACGGTGCACGCCGCTTTGATCCCGCAACCCAGCGTACAACGGACAAGCTTGAGGTTGTTGAGCTTGCGCCCGTTTCGGAGGTGATCCTTGATGACCCCGCAGTGACCCGGTTTCGGCAGAACTACCGGCTGGAATTTGGCGCTGCTGGCACTGATGATCCTTTGTACGAAGCGGTTTCTGCAGGCCGTAAACACCAAGGTTTTGAACATTGGTTGCCGTTCTTTCACGCCGAATTGGAAACCCTGTTCGACTACCTTCCAAAGGCGGCTGTGACCCTTGATGATCAGCTTACTCCGGCACGAATTGCGCGTTGGGATAGCATTGCTGATCAATACGACGCCCGCCGGGAGGCGCTGGCTGCCAAGGGCCGTCTTGACAGCGTCTATAAACCCGCACCTCCCGGGCAGCTTTATCTTGATGAGCCGGCTTGGGAGGCGGCAGTTTCCAGACATCGCCGTGTCCAATTTGCTCCGCTTCCACAACCCACAGGCCCTAACGCAATAGATGCAGGCGGCCGTGTTGGGCGCAATTTTGCGCCAGAAAGACAAAACGAATCCTTAAGTCTTTTCGGTGCCTTATCGGCGCATATTAAAGCAAAAAGCGCAGATAAACCCGTTGTGATTGCCTCTTACTCTGAGGGTGCGCGCGAGCGTTTGAACGGATTGATAGAAGACGAAGGCGTGTTGGAAGCAATCTCGATCCGCAGTGCAGACGGGATCGAAAAACGCGGTGTGTTTTTGGCTGTTTGGGCGCTTGAGCACGGGTTTGAAACCCCTGATATGACTGTGATCTCGGAGCAGGATGTTTTGGGTGATCGGCTCATTCGTCAGCCCAAGAAAAAGCGCCGCGCTGAGAATTTCTTGACCGAAACGCAAAGCCTCTCGCCGGGTGATTTGGTTGTGCATGTGGATCACGGTGTGGGCCGTTACATGGGGCTTGAGATCGTGACCGCAGCCGGCGCTGCGCATGAATGCATCCTGCTGGAATACGCCGAGAAATCTAAGCTGTATCTACCGGTGGAGAATATCGAACTTTTGAGCAAGTTTGGTCATGACGAAGGTCTGCTGGACAAGCTGGGTGGCGGTGCATGGCAGGCGAAAAAGGCGAAACTCAAGGAGCGCATCCGAGAGATGGCCGAGCGGCTTATCCGGGTTGCTGCGGAGCGCGCTTTGCGCCGGGCGCCAATCATGGATCCTCCTCCAGGCATGTGGGATGCCTTTAGTGCGAGGTTCCCGTATCAAGAAACCGATGATCAGCTAAGCGCGATCGAGGCCGTGGTCAGCGATTTGCAAAGCGGTCAGCCAATGGATCGTCTGATCTGCGGCGACGTGGGCTTTGGCAAAACCGAGGTCGCCATGCGTGCGGCCTTTGTTGCTGCGATGAGCGGTGTGCAAGTGGCCATTATTGCACCGACCACGCTGCTGGCCCGTCAACACGCACAGAGCTTCCAAGAGCGGTTTAGAGGCTTCCCGATCAATGTCCGCTCCTTGTCGCGGTTTGTGGGAACAAAGGAAGCCAACGACACCCGAGAGGGTCTTAAACGGGGCACAGTTGATATTGTTGTAGGAACACATGCCGTGTTGGCCAAACAGGTCCGGTTCCAAAACCTTGGCTTGTTGGTCATCGATGAAGAGCAACGCTTTGGTGTCACACACAAAGAGCGCCTCAAGCAGATGCGTACAGATATTCATGTTCTGACCCTGACTGCGACGCCAATTCCGCGCACGCTCCAGTTGAGCTTGTCTGGGGTGCGGGACCTCTCGATCATCGGCACGCCCCCGGTCGACCGGCTTGCGATCCGCACATACGTGAGTGAGTTCGATACCGTCACGCTGCGCGAAGCGCTGTTGCGCGAGCATTATCGCGGTGGGCAAAGCTTCTTTGTGGTTCCGCGCATTTCGGACTTGCCTGAAGTTGAGGATTGGCTGCGCCGTGAGGTGCCGGAAGTTAGCTTTGTAGTGGCACATGGGCAGCTTGCAGCGGGTGAACTCGATGACCGCATGAATGCCTTTTACGATGGAAAGTTTGATGTGCTGATGGCCACCACAATTGTGGAGTCTGGCTTGGATATTCCCACTGCAAACACGATGTTGGTGCACCGGGCTGATATGTTCGGATTGTCGCAATTGTATCAGATCCGGGGCCGCGTAGGCCGCTCCAAGACCCGCGCATATGCGTATTTGACAACTAAGCCCCGCGCAAAACTGACACCGGCCGCCGAGAAACGTCTGCGCGTTCTGGGCTCGCTTGATAGCCTCGGCGCAGGGTTCACTCTGGCTTCACAGGACCTTGATATTCGCGGCGCAGGCAACCTGTTGGGTGAAGAGCAATCGGGCCAGATGCGCGATGTGGGATATGAGCTGTACCAACAGATGCTGGAGGAGGCGATTGCCAAGATCCGGAGTGGTGAAGCCGAAGGCATCAGCGATGATGACGGCCAATGGGCGCCACAGATCAATTTGGGCGTGCCAGTGTTGATTCCAGAACCCTATGTACCCGATTTGGATGTCCGGCTTGGGCTCTATCGTAGGTTGAGTAGCCTCACGACCAAAGTGGAACTTGAAGGGTTCGCCGCAGAGATGATTGATCGCTTTGGTCCGCTTCCCAAAGAGGTGAATACATTGCTGTTGGTCGTACGGATCAAAGCGATGTGCAAAAAGGCAGGCAT
>CALKJA010000100.1 GCA_937995865.1 uncultured Paracoccaceae bacterium
ACATGGAGGGGGAATTATTTCATCCGCCGTGCCAACGATTGCTGCTGACAAAGGCATGCAGGTGAATATCGGGATCCGTCCTGAGGACATGGTAACAGCTGATGGTGAAGACTATGCCTATTGTGGAAAGGTGGAGATCACCGAAGCACTTGGCGAAGTGACTTTGCTATATTTCGAGCGTGAAGGTGGTGCCGACCCAATGATCGCTAAACTTCCGGGTATTCACAAAGATCTGCGCGGCACGTCACCGAAACTTACGGCTGCTCCGGAGAAGGTGCAGATTTTCTCCGAAGGGAAATCGTTGCGCTACCGATGATCAGGTAAAGCATGTTTCTTAGCCTCAGTTCAAAGCTGGCCAACGGTTTTCCTTTGGCCGGCTTAAGTCACGCTGCATATTGGACTGGCTATGGAGGCATGGTATGCTGACTGGTGGGTGTGCCAAGCGCTCTGATTAACAACAACAGAGAAGATTTCAGGCGCGGCGTATGCCGTGTTCACTGCGTTACTATGACCCACTCGTGAGGTGGGTCATGGTCATTCTAGTACTTAGATAGTGCTTTAGCCGCGGCGACGGCGGCCGCCGCGTGCGCGTCCGCCTTGGGGCGCTGCATCTGGATCTTTGTTGAAATTGATCCAAGCTGCTCCGGCTTCGTCATTATTCGTAAGGAAATTCGCCGCGCGGATGGCTTCCATCTCTTTGCCGGGGCGCGGTTTCGTTGAACCCAAACCGAATAACTTACAGAACGCTTCATCATCCATGTCTGCAGGCAGGACGATCCCGGCCGCCTCGACCAGTGCTTTTTTCTCAGCAAGTTTCTTGGGACCAACCGGCAGGGCAACTGGGTTCATGATCGCAGAGGTCATTCCGGCTGTGATCGCCATTGGAAGGAACGCATTGTTGATGCCGTGTCGGTTCGGCAGTCCGAACGAAATGTTAGACGCCCCACACGTCGTGTTCACACCAAGCTCATCGCGAAGTCGACGCACCAACGTAAAGACTTGCAGGCCAGCCGAACCCATCGCGCCAATAGGCATCACAAGCGGATCTACAACGATGTCATGTGCTGGAATGCCGAAATCGGCCGCACGTTCTACAATCTTCTTGGCTACTGCAAAGCGGACGTCAGGGTCTTCGGAAATCCCGGTATCGTCATTGGAGATTGCCACAACTGGCACATTATATTTCGCAACCAGTGGAAGAACCAGTTCCAGCCGTTCTTCTTCGCCGGTCACCGAGTTTAGAAGAGGGCGTCCTTCTGCGGCTGCGAGCCCGTTTTCCAAAGCCCCGGGCACCGAGCTGTCGATGCAAAGAGGGCAATCTGTCACGGCTTGGACCTTTTCGATCAACTGCCGCATCAGAGTTGGTTCGACGAAGTTGTTGTCCGCGTAGCGTGGATCTTCTGCCATCTTGTTGGAGAAAACCGCACCTGAGTTGATATCAAGAACATTGGCACCGGCAGCGACCTGTGCGATCGCATCTGCTTCGACGCGTGAAAAATCACCGGCCTCAAGCTCTTCGTTCAAAATCTTGCGGCCTGTAGGGTTAATCCGTTCACCGATAACGCAAAATGGCTCGTCAAAGCCGATGATGGCGGTCTTGGTTTTAGATTCGATGACGGTGCGGGTCATAGTTTGTGGTCCTTAAGTGGCAGCGGCGGGAACGCCTGAGGCGCCGCCGTGATTTTGTGCCCATGTGGCGTTGGTTTTGATCCCACCAAGAGGGAAGAAGTGCACATGGGTTATGTTGAAGTCCGGGTTGGTGGCCTTGTGCGCGGCAAGCTCAGCTATGAATGCGTCTGGCTCAAATGGAAGAAGAAGCTTGGTGACATCTTTGGCCCGTTTCTGAAGGACCTTCAACGACGCACCGACGCCACAAGCTATCGAAAACTTAATCAACGTTTGCAATTTTGCGGGACCCGCGACGCCGATATGGATCGGAATATCAATTCCAGAGGCGCGCAGGTCGTTGGCCCACTTGATGACAGGCTGCGCTTCAAAGCAGAACTGGGTCGCAATCGCCATTTGTGCGTCGGACGTCTCGGAGAAGGCTTGTTTCCAGCGCAACGCGGCTGTGACATTGGTCGTTGAGCTGTCCGGATCGATGTCTTTGTTCCCCTCGGGGTGGCCCGCAACGTGGAGCCGTTTGAACCCAGCATCCCCAAAGGCTCCGCTTTCTAAAAGCTGCATTGAGCTTTCAAAGTCGCCATGTGGCTTGGTCACGCCGCCCGCCAGCAACAGAGCTTGCTCTACGCCAGCCTCACCCTGATAACGCGCGATCCAGTCCCGGAGCACCGCTTCATCCTTAATGATGCGCGCTGGAAAATGCGGCATCACGTCAAAGCCGCTTGCGCTAAGGCGTTTAGCGGTTGCGACCATGTCTTCAATCGGTGTGCCTTCGATATGCGCAACATAGACCCGGGTGCCTTGGGGAATAAGTTCACGAAAATCATCAATTTTCTCGGCTGTGCGTGGCATTACCTCAATCGAGAAGTCCTTTAGGAACGCCTCAACATTTGGGTGCACCTCAACTGGCGCGGTTTCTTTTGATCTGAAATTTAACAATGCCATGTCACACCCTCCCTAGGCGCGGCCGTCGTTTCCAATAAGTGTTTTGATCTTCTCTTGGTCATATTCGGCGTCAAGGCGAGCGGCCTCGGCCTTTGCGACTTCAGCGGGATCCCCGTCAACAGAGTAGGGAGCCGCTTTGCGCCATTCGGAAAGATACTCATCAGTTTCCGCCGCCCCGGATTTCATTGCGGCACGGTCGATTGCTTGCTCGAAGCGTTCTGGCAGCTGCACCTTAGCACCGCGGCGACCTTTGCCGACGATAACTTGCGCAGGGATGTCGCGCCAAAATACAATGGTTACGTCTGGCATGTGTTCGAAGCTCCTAAATTACCAAGGCACAGCGCCCCTCGGTTTTGCCATATGTATCGGGCCGACTTGCGGTGCAATGCTCCAATTTCGACAAATCAAAGCGGTGCACCGACCGACGGCAAGTTTTCTAACTACGGTGTGGCTCGCACAGGTAGTTGCGTGACGCTCTATGAAAGACTAGCCTTGAAATAACTCGATACGAAAGGCGCGAACCATGGCGCCAAAGCGTCCCGGCAGTGCGGGCGCGATCCCGGAAACGGTTGAACCGTCAGTACTGCGATCCAGCTCCGACGCGCCGCTTTATGCGGCGTTAGATCTGGGAACAAATAGTTGCCGCATGCTTATTGCGCGTCCCAAAGGCGCGCAATTTGAAGTGGTGGATAGTTTCTCCAAAGCGGTGCAGCTTGGGCAAGGCCTGGAGACAACAGGTAAACTGTCGCGCTCTTCTATGGCGAAGACAGTCCAAGCGATGCGGATTTGCCGCCAAAAACTCAAGCATCATAAAGTAAAACGGATGCAGTTAGTGGCGACAGAAGCGTGCCGCCGTGCGAACAATGCTCGCGATTTTGTGCGATATGTAAGGCGTGAAACGGGGCTGTCATTGGATATTATCGCGGCCAAAGATGAAGCACGCTTCGCTGCGATCTCTTGCGCACCATTGGTGGCCAAGTCGACCCAACAGCTTTTGATTGTCGATATCGGGGGGGGCTCGACAGAACTTGTTTGGCTGGATCTGTCAAAAGTTCCAAAGAAACGGCGCAAGAAGGCGATCTTAAGCCTGCATTCTGGATTTGAAGGGGCCCATGAGGGTGCAAAGGTCGTAGATTGGATATCTGTGCCTTTAGGGGTCGCCACACTTCGTGATCAATTCGACGATGTTAGAGACGACGCTGCGCGCTTCGCTCTGATGAGTTGGTTCTTTGAAGAGAACCTTACTGACTTTTCGCCTTACAATATCGAGAATTCCCGCGACGGTTTCCAAGTGATTGGCACAAGCGGCACCGTGACTACGGTCGCGGCGTCTCATTTAGGCCTAAAGCGTTATGACAGGACCAAAGTAGATGGGTTGGTTATGTCATCCGATCAAATTGACAAGGTGATCCGGCAATATCTGGCACTCGGTCCGGAGGGTCGTCGCGCGGACCCGCGTATTGGTCGGGATCGGCATGCGCTGATCATGTCAGGTGCGGCCATTCTACAAGCGCTTTTGCGTGTTTGGCCAACGGACAAGCTGTCAGTCGCAGATCGGGGGCTGCGCGAAGGGCTGCTTTACGCGCAAATGAGCGAAGATGGTGTCATCGATATCGAGTAGAGCACTCTCCTTTTAGCGGGTTTAGAGGCCGGTTCCGCCAAAATGCGGAACCGGCACGATACCCGAGATAGCAGTGGCACATCTTATTGCGCGTGCGGTGTAGCACCGCTAACACTGGGCCACTCACCCCATACCACTCACTCACTGGGGGTGGTTTAGGCCAAAGCTCTTTCGAGGCGCTTAACGCCGGGCTGTAAAGAGTGCCGCATTTGTGCGGTTTTTGCGAGGTTTTGGAACGATGAGCGACAAAAAAAAGGGCACGTCCGGGCGTGGCGAACGCGATCTGCGCGTAAAGGTAAAGACCGCGCGTGGCCGGCGGATTTCGTCAACGCGTTGGCTCGAGCGTCAGCTCAATGATCCCTACGTAAAGCGAGCAAAGGCCGAAGGGTATCGCGGACGCGCGGCATTCAAAATCATCGATGTCGATGACAAGTATCGTTTTCTTGTGCCGGGGGCACGGATCGTCGACCTTGGTTGCGCCCCGGGAGGGTGGTGCCAAGTGGCTGTCAAACGGGTGAATGCTCTTGGCGAGAAGAAGGGCAAAGCCATTGGTACGGTTCTTGGCGTAGATCTGCAGGTCGTTGACCCGATCCCGGGAGCCGAGATGCATGTGTTGGACTTCCTAGAAGAAGACGCGGAGGACAAAGTCAAAGAGTGGCTTGGAGGCCCGGCAGATGTGGTGATGTCTGATATGGCGGCGGCTTCATCGGGGCATAAACAAACCGACCATTTGCGTATCATCGCGTTGTGCGAAGCCGCAGCATATTTCGCGTTCGATGTGTTGGAGCCCGGCGGCACTTTTGTGGCAAAAGTTCTTGCCGGTGGCGCAGAGGGAGAGTTGCAGCATCTTCTCAAACAAAAGTTCACGAAAGTTGCGAATATGAAGCCGGGCGCATCTCGCTCTGATTCATCTGAAAAGTTTGTGGTCGCCACGGGGTTCCGGGGGTAGATTGCTGCCGCCCTCGTTTAAGCCACAAGGATTTGCGTTCCCACATCTGCGCAGAAGCTGCGGATTGTTTCAGAAGGCCCTTTGTCTGTGATGAAAGCTCCGATTTCTGAGAGCGAAGCAATTCGAACAGGCGCGCGCCGAGAAAATTTGGTGTAATCAGCCACAAGGATAGCAGCGCGTGATTGCTGAAGAATGGTTTGAGTGACGCGAACTTCAGCGGCGTCAAAGTCAAGAAGATCCCCGGACTGGTCCAGCGCTGAGGCACCAATAATTGCAAAATCCACTTTGAAACGAGCGATTGTGGCCGACGCCTCATCCCCCACCAACGCGCCATCGCTTCGTCGCAAACGGCCGCCTGCAACGATGACTTCTGCGGTTTCGTTTTGGGCCATGATGTTGGCCACGTTCATATTATTCGTCACAACCATCAAATTGGCGTGGTGCCTTAAAGCACGCGCAACAGCTTCGGTTGTTGTGCCTATGTTCAGAAAAAGCGAGCTGTCCTGAGGAATAAGCCGCGCTGTCCTCATTGCGATGCGCGCCTTGGCGTCGGAGTTCAAAGCTTGCCGGTCGTCATAGCCGATATGCCGAACGGACGAAGGAAGGATCGCGCCGCCATGCACACGCTCAACCGCGCCTCGCGCGGCCAGTTGCCGTAAATCGGTCCGAATGGTTTGCTCTGACACTGCAAACCGGCTCGCGAGGTCGCCCACGCGCAATTGGCCACTGGTACGACCATGCTTCAAGATATCCAGTTGCCTGAGCGAGGCTATGTTTTCGGATTTCTGCATAAAGCGAAAGTAAACGAAAGTGGCGCTCTTGGAAATATCAATTTTCACTTGCGAGGTTTCTGGCAGGATCGAAAGTGAACGAAGCCCGTGCTTGCGGCTTGAGCGCAGCATGCCCAAACGCGATCCATAAAAAGAGGTACACTATGGCTCAGTTTGACATCTTTATCATCGGTGGTGGCGTCAATGGCTGCGGAATTGCTCGGGATGCGGCCGGACGGGGCATGTCAGTCGGCCTTGCGGAGATGAACGATTTGGGTTGGGCAACGTCCTCTTCCTCAACCAAGCTGTTCCACGGTGGTTTGCGATATCTTGAATATTTCGAGTTTCGTCTCGTACGGGAAAGTTTGATCGAACGGGAACGGTTGCTCACAGCGATGCCTCACATCTCGTGGCCCATGCGCTTTGTATTGCCCTATCACAAAGACATGCGCTTCGAAGGCGATACACCAACCTCAAAGCTCTTAAGCAAGATCATGCCTTGGATGAAAGGGCGCCGGCCTGCTTGGCTAATTCGGCTTGGCCTGTTCCTTTATGACACATTGGGCGGGCGCAAAATTCTGCCCACAACCTCTACTGTAGACCTGCGCAACGGTCCTGAAGGCGCTCCGCTGCAGGATCGATTTCTAAAGGCCTATGAGTATTCGGATTGTTGGGTTGAAGATAGCCGGCTGGTTATTCTCAATGCGCGTGACGCTGAAGCACGCGGTGCTGAGATTTCTACCCGCACGAAGGTGCTCTCTGCGGAACGGCAAGGCGACCATTGGATGATTTCGTTGATGGATGATAAGGGTACTCGCAGCGTCACCGCATCCTGTTTGGTCAATGCAGCTGGTCCGTGGGTGGAGGATGTGATCCGCACGAAGGTCCGCCAGAATACATCTGAAGGTGTGCGCCTTGTTCGCGGATCTCATATCGTAACGAAACGCCTCTATGATCATGACAAATGCTATTTCTTTCAGGGTGAAGATGGGCGCATCATCTTTGCGATCCCCTATGAAACCGATTTTACACTAATCGGCACCACCGATGCAGAGCATGCTGATCCGTCAGAAAAACCTGCGATATCAGAGGCCGAACGTGATTACCTGCTGCGTTTCGCATCCAACTACTTCAAAAAACAGTTGAGCGTGGAGGATATCGAGTGGACCTATTCCGGGGTTCGGCCGCTTTACGATGATGGCGCTTCAAGCGCCTCAGCGGCCACACGTGACTATGTCTTTTCTCTCGATTCAGATGGGGCGCCGCTTCTTAATATCTTCGGAGGTAAAATCACAACCTACCGCAAGCTCGCTGAACATGCGCTTGAGAAGATAAAGGAGGCGTTGCCGGTTCCGGGTGAAAATTGGACTGCTGGAGTATCGATGCCAGGTGGTGATTTTGGGGTGCATGAGGTGTCTTCCAAGATTGAGTGCCTAAAAGCTGACTATCCGTTCTTGTCAGATCGTTGGGCAAAGCGGCTGGTTCGGGCCTATGGCACTGATGCTTGGAGCGTTTTAGCGCAGGCCTCAACGGTACAGGATTTGGGCGAAGAGTTTGGGGCGACTTTGACCGAACGAGAAGTACGTTGGCTGATCGAAAATGAATTTGTGCGCACGGGCGAAGATGTCATGTGGAGGCGATCCAAAATTGGACTCAGGCTCGACACAGAACAAAAGGCACATCTGTCAGAATGGGTTGAGGCCGCAGTAAAATCTGCACAAGCTGCGTAGATACGGGAAGGGGAGACCGGACATGACACATATTTTGGCCATTGATCAGGGAACGACATCCAGCCGCGCTATTATCTTTGACGCTCAAATGAAGGTAAAGGCGACCGCGCAAGAAGAGTTCACCCAGCATTTCCCGGACTCTGGATGGGTTGAGCATGATGTGTCTGATATTTGGGCGTCAACGGCCTCGACCGTGCGCGGCGCTATCGAGCGAGCAGGTCTTGGAGCCAGCGATATCGCTGCAATTGGTATAACCAACCAGCGCGAAACAACGCTTGTTTGGGATCGCCACACGGGTGAGCCGATTCACAGAGCTATCGTTTGGCAAGACCGCCGCACCGCCCAGATGTGCGAAGCCCTCAAGGCCGATGGTCTGGAAGCGATGATCACGCGCAACACGGGTCTTTTGTTAGATCCCTATTTCTCTGGAACGAAGCTCAAGTGGCTGCTTGAGAATGTCGAAGGTGCCAAAGCGCGTGCAAAGGCAGGGGAGCTTATTTTCGGTACCGTTGACAGCTATCTGATCTGGAAGATGACCGGCGGCAAAGCGCATGTAACGGATGCAACAAACGCCGCGCGGACGATGCTATACAACATCCGTGAAGGGACGTGGGACGTTGAGATTTGCAAGGCTTTCGGCATTCCGATGTCGATGTTGCCCGAGGTCAAAGACTGTGCCGCAGACTTTGGCACCACGCGGCCAGATCTTTTTGGAGCCGAACTGCCGATTTATGGCGTCGCCGGAGATCAACAAGCGGCCACTTTAGGACAGGCTTGTTTTGAGCCGGGGATGTTAAAATCCACATACGGAACTGGCTGTTTTGCGCTGCTCAACACAGGTCCAACCTTAGTTGAAAGCCAAAACAGACTTTTGGGGACAATTGCTTATCAACTGGATGGAAAGCCGACCTATGCACTTGAAGGGTCGATCTTTATCGCGGGCGCCGTTGTTCAATGGCTGCGCGACGGTCTAAAGATTATCAGAGACGCGAAAGAAACACAGAGTTTGGCTGAGCGTGCGGACCCGATGCAATCCGTCTATTTGGTGCCTGCTTTCACGGGGCTTGGTGCACCGTATTGGGATGCTGAATGCCGCGGCGCAGTTTACGGTTTAACACGTGGTACAGGGCCTGCAGAATTTGCGAAGGCTGCTCTTGAAAGCGTTGGTTTTCAAACACGCGATTTGTGGGAAGCCATGCGTGGCGACTGGCAAGGGCAGGGTGGCGATGCTGTTTTGCGTGTTGACGGTGGAATGAGCGCGTCTGATTGGTCAATGCAGTTCTTGTCAGATATTCTAGGCGCACCAGTAGATCGGCCGAAGGTGCTTGAAACTACTGCTCTTGGTGTGGCGTGGTTGGCGGGGCAACGGGCGGGTGTGTACCCGGATCAAAAGGGTTTTGCAGAAATGTGGGCTCTTGATCGGCGGTTTGAACCATCGATGGAAGGCGATACGCGCGCCAAGCGCTACGCTGGCTGGAAAGATGCTGTTGCACGCACATTAAGCCGCTGAGTGCTTTTGATTGGCCCAAGCCTCTCTCGCTAAATCCCGAAGCCTTTCTTGGAATTGGTTTTGCACTACCATGAAGAATGGGGCTGCTGTCTTTGAGGATGCGTCCCGGGCTATTGAGTGGCGCTCCGATCCTTTCCGGCAGCAGCCGAGGAAGTTTCGACTCGCATCACCAGCCAAATGGCAGCGCCGACCACAAGAACCGCACCTGCGCCGAAGCCAAGGCTGGGAACTTCCTTAAACACGACGAAACCAACGGATGCAGACAAGACGAGGCTTACGTAGCTAAGTACTGACAAAAACCCAGCTTCACCGTGGAAGTGAGCACGCAAAAAACAAAGCTGCGCACACTGGGCAAAAGCACCGATTGCAAGTAGCGGAATCAAATGACTGGGCCCGACTGAAATCCAACTATCGATGGCAAAAGGAGCGCTGCATGCTGCCAGCCCAGTCGTGTAGAACGTCATAAGAACAATGGGGGGAGCACCCCGCAGGCGCCGTGTTGCAATGGTCGCAGCGGAACCTGTGAAAACGACAAGAACCAAAGCGGCAAGGCCTATTGTCCAAGGCACGTCCCAGGGATTTGCGGCCAACAAAACCCCCAACAGCGCCACGCAAGCCGCGATCCAACGCCGTAGACCAATAGTTTCACCTAAGATCAGCGCCGCCATAGCCATGGTCACGATAGGCCGAGTGAAATTGACCGCCGTAAACAGTGCAAGCGGGACGCGTGAGATGGCAAAGAAGCTCGCCGTTAGAGTAACAACAGAAAGACCGACACGCAGAAGGTGAATGCTGAGGTTTTCGACCTTCCTAAAGTCCATTCTCCACATCCAAATCAGGGGCAAAATTAGCACCAAGCCTATACATGCGCGCACAAAGACGATCTGAGTGGCAGGATAATCGGCATCAAGCCATTTGACGATGGATAGTGCCCATATGTTCAAGGACATGTCAGCAATAAGCCAGGCACCTCCCTTGAGGTTGTCGCGTGGCGTTTCGCGGATCATTGTTGCATGCCGCGTCACTACCTATTTTCGCGGGGCGATGAAATTGGCCATTAGGCGGAAAGCACCGGGAACCAAGTATTCCATTTGATGATGCAGGATGAGGGAGGTGTGGATGTGTCGCCCTTTCCCTATATCAGCAACAAGCAGCGATCCTGTCAGTGGAACTTCCCCAGCATCCGACATGGAGAGAAGCGGTGCATAGGCTGTATCCCAGCTTTTGGCGAAATACAGCCCGCGTTCCTTTACCCAGCCTTTCCAATCGCTTGCGTTGATCCGATTGGGAAAAGACAAAATCGGATGTTCTTCCAATTGGGTAACAGGCGCGGCTTCGTTCGTGACGCGCCACCTTAACGACGGTTGCCCGATTTCCAGCCGTTTGGGGGGGACGGTGTCAGGGTTCCAGTTGTCCCAAGGGCGGTGGTATAAGGTTACCAGCGTGCCTCCCGCTTTGGTCCAGCGGTGCAGCACCGGTACAGCATCGACCAAGCCGTCCCGAAACTTCATTGCGAAGATGCCAATGACAATCGCGTCGAAAGCGCTCAGCGCCGTGTCGCTTGCCAGATGTTCGTCGGTCAATGAAGTCATCTCTACACCCATTGCGCGCAGCCACTCCCCGACACGGTCATTTCCTGCACCAATATAGCCAACGCTGCCGGCGGGTAACGCAACATTCAAAACACCTATTTCAGCAACAGCCGGTTGCGCGCTGGCGGTAGGGGCTACATGGCCATGCTGGATGAGCCGAACGCTCTGAGCTGGTTTACCATTGAGCAGAGCTTCGATCCGATAAACACCTGCTGCAACGTCGTCGGGTGCAGTGACAACAAAGCCCGTGTCAGTGCGTTCAGCGCGCCAACCATCCGGCAAGCTCAATTCGATGGCCGCGCCAGACGGTGATAGGTCAGACACAGCAAGGCTAATCGTTCGATTGGGAGCGTTAATGTTCAGCACCGCGGCGGAAGCGGTGAGCGTGACACGGTTCTTTGGCAAAATTACCGGTTCGGTGTCGAATGCAATCGGTACGGTGATCGAGGTTCCGCGGTGTGTCAAAGCAACGTCCAGACGCGGAGCTTGTGGTGAGATGGGGTCATAAAACGGGCGGTAAGGATCGGATAAATGAGCATCTGCAGCAACATGGATTTCAGCGTTAGACTTGGTCCATCCTTGCGGTAGATCGAAAGTCGTTTGGATGTTTTCAGCTTTGCCCGGATCGCTTTCGACCCTCAGCCCAACGGAACTGTCTGAATCTACAAATACCTCGTCCATGCGCACATGAATTTCAGCTCCAAGTGCAAGACGTAAGGCATGGCCCAACTGGGTCAGTTTGGCATCAAGCAAGTGGCCAATTTCATGGAGCATTTCATCTGGGCAGGCTGCATACGCTTCTTGGATATGGCCGGCTGCGGCGGCCACATGATCCGCGACGTCTCCAAAGTTAGGAAAGCCAGCAACAGCAGCTTCGATCGCGACTTGAGCTTTATGCAGTAGTTCGGCAATCGGCTTTGATCCTTGCAAATCCGCAAGGTCGCCAACGGTCCGCGGCAATCCTGCCCAAATCGCGTATTCGGGTCCTGCTACAAAAGTGCGTGCAAGATGAAGCGGCCAATCTTTGCCTTTGCCTGCAGGTTCCCAACGGCCCATGCCTTGCGTGCGATGATAGGCGCGCGATTGTTGACCGATGCGGTTCCAATTCCAGCCGGTCATAGGTTCACGATCTTGGCCAGGAATGATCATTGTTGCGGGCGGCGGAGGTAGATCATCATCATACGCCTGACCCGCGCCAGACCATGCAGGAAGATATAGCTTCTTAACCTGCCACGGCCGCTGCCCTGATTTGTATTCAGGGTCCGCAGCTAAAGAGATGACGTCAGTTGCAGCCTCTGTCATGGCGCGGTGGTGGCCGTGTTGTCCGGGTACATCAAGGAAGGTCGGACAGATGATGTCAGGTTTTTCGGTGCGAATGATATCGACAAAGCGCAGCATTGTCCTGTCACGACCCCAACGCTGCAGCGTTTCGTCGCCGCTTTTTGAGAACCCGAAATCGCTTATCGTGTCTTTGGGGTGTGTTGAGTGCCAATACATCCGCATTCCCAAAACATCGCACGCCCGCTCCATCTCACGCGTGCGCAGCGCCCCAAGGTCATTCCCGGCCTCCGTGCCTATGTCGTTTTGCCCGCCTTCTCCGCGGGTTGAACAGGCATAAGAAATGTTCAGCCCGTCGCGAAACGTGAGGGCTGCGAGCATCCCTGAGATTTCATCATCTGGGTGCGCCCCTGTCTGCATGAAACGCACAACAGAGGTGAGGGGGCGTAACGCCCACCAAAGCTCCAACAGGCGCGGGCGTGCACGGTCATGTTCGATACGGGTCTGGTCAGCAGTCGGCAAGGGTGTGTCCTTTATCAGGCGGCGGCAGCTATGCGCGGTGTGAAGGCGCGATTGATCACAAGAGAGCCTGCGCCGAGCGTACCGGTCATGCGCCCAGAGGCCCCGCGCAGCAAACGCCCAGTCAGTCGGTTTGGTCGATTTGAAACGGAGCGTTCAGCCAATGTGACGGATCCGATCAGATGGTCAAAGATTGCGTCCGGCATCGCGCCACCAAGGATGACTGCGTCTGGGTCAAACATGTTTTCGATAATGGTGATTGCGTTTGATAGCGGCTCTGCAGCGGCCTCGAGCCAGGCCATGAGTGCAAGATCGCGCGCTGTGAAAATCTGGGCTAGCTCATCACTGCTTTCGATTTCGCGGCCCTCTCGGGCAAGGTGCTTTTGTACCGACAAACGGCTAAGGGCCGTTTCCAAAGGCGCGGACTGCCCGTCCACGACAACCGGGATATGGCCGATTTCGCCAGCATTGCCAAAAGCACCGGTGACCAGCCGGCCGCTTTGCATCAACCCAAGGCCAAGGCCGTTTCCGAAATACAGAAACGCAAAGGTATCAAGCTCACTTGCTACCCCAGCCACACGTTCGGCTACGGCGGCGGCGTTTGCGTCGTTTTCAACAACCACGGACAGCCCAAGCGCTTCAGAGAACCACGCAGCAGGTGAAACATCATGGAAAATTGAGAACTCTGATTCGGTTCCGCTAAGGCCAGTGCGGCCAAAAGGTCCGGGCATAACGATGCCAGCGCCTAGAACTTTCGAAGCTGGCACACCGGCTTTTTCAATTATCGCGGCATTTGCTGCAACCACGGCTTTGGTGACGCCATTTAGCGTACGCGTTTTCAAGGAACGCCGAAACGACGCGACCGGCGTGCCACACAAATCTAAAATAGCGGCAAAAATTGCGTCGGGTCGGATTTCTATGCCAACTGCAAATCCGCCAAGGCGATTTAAGCCATATTGAACAGGCGGTTGCCCGCGGGTGGTCGCTTTGCGGCCTTGTTCGGAAATCAAACCGTCGGACATTAGATTGGAGATGATGTTGGAGACGGCTTGGGTTGAAAGCCCCGATCCTCGCGCAATCTCTGCACGCCCAATTCGTCCAGCCTGACGCACACGGTCTAAGACCATTTGCCGGTTATGGCTGCGCGCACGCTCAGCATTTGCGCCTACAGTTTTCGTGGAAAGGGCCATGGTTTGGGATTAACTCAAGTTACTTGATGATTCAATACTGCTGCGCTAGCGTCGTTCTATTCGCGGCTTGTCCCCGCATCACGACCGGCACCAGACCGGTGGTCACCAACAGGGAGTCCCGACATGAAGTTAACAAAGTTAAAAGCGATGGCATTTGCCACAGCAACGAGTGCCGTGGCGCTTGTTGCGTCCGCCGCAAGCGCTGAAGTTGAAATTGAGTACTGGCAATATTTCTTTGATGCGCGCGTTTCGGCGATGGAACAGTTGATTGAGAATTTTGAGGCGGCGAACCCAGATATCACCGTCAAAATGACCCACTTCCCTTATGCTGATTATCGTACAAAAGTGGCTGCAGCCATTCCAGCAGGCGAGGGCCCCGACGTTGTTCAGCTGTTTTACGGGTGGTTGAACGACTATAAGACGGCAAGTCTTATCCAGCCGCTTCCGGCGGACGCATTCCCAGCGGATCAAATCGATGCCGATTTCTTTCCAATGGTTTCGGCCATGCGCGAAGGTGACAATTACTGGGCTTTGCCCACAGCAGTGCGCTCGCTTGCTCTATTTTATAATACACGGCTCTTCGATGCCGCTGGCATTGACGGTCCACCTGAAACCTTGGACGAGATGCTTGAAATCGGGGCTGCCCTGACTGAGCGTGACGGAGCAGGTAACCTGACGCAAGCTGGCCTGACAATGGGCATGACTGCACAGGATCACCACTGGTTCCGCGAAGGCCTCGTGCGGCAGTTTGGTGGCGAGCCTTACCTCGAT
>CALKJA010000101.1 GCA_937995865.1 uncultured Paracoccaceae bacterium
AATGATAGGTATGGACACGACGTCGGTGACAACGCTTTGCGAGAACTGGCTAAAGTTCTCAGATCGAACACCAGAGACACGGATACCATAGCGCGATTTGGTGGGGACGAATTTGCCTGTGTCTTGCCAAATACGGATGTAAATGCCGCAACAGCGCTATGCCGGCGACTACACGGTGCGATCTCGGATTTGAACTATAAGAGCATCATGACGATCAGCATTGGAGTTTCGGTGCAAACATCCGATATTCAAATCACCTCTACCGATGCGCTAAAGCGCGCCGATCAAGCGCTATATGCCGCAAAACAAGCCGGGCGGAACACAACTTCCGTTTGGGGACGGTGATCACCATCGGGGACACCGACAAGACTAAACTCCTGCTTCTAGCGCACGAACGCGGCGATTTGGCGTTGCGTCCCTCGGTTCGGCCACATGACAAGTACATCATCTAAAACGCAAAACGGCGCCCCAAGGGACGCCGTTCGCTAAACTTCAAGGCTCGCTTATGACGCGCCGTTGATAAACTTGACCGCATCGCCAAACGTTTGGATTGTTTCGGCTGCATCGTCAGGGATTTCGACGCCGAATTCCTCTTCGAAAGCCATAACCAATTCGACGATGTCGAGGCTGTCTGCGCCCAGATCGTCGATGAAGGAGGCGTTTTCAACAACCTTGTCCTCTTCCACACCAAGGTGCTCGACTACAATTTTCTTTACGCGTTCTGCGACGTCGCTCATGTTTTGATCCTCATCGGTTCAAGGCCCACGGGGCCGTTATTCTGTTAATTCGCAGGCTTTCCCGCAAACAGGCATTCGCCCTGGCGCATTGCTAACCCGGCGGAAACTGCGCCGCCTATAGCACAGGCTCAGGGGATGGCAAACGGTTTGTCCCGCGCCCGTGCATGGGTGATAGGTTGGCTTGACGCTTAGATATTGCAAGCCCCGGTGTGTCAGGAATACCCCACCTCACCCCATTAGAGCATCGCCATACCGCCATTCACATGAAGCGTTGTACCAGTCACATAGGCCGCTTGTGGGCTAGCAAGATATAGGACTGCTGCGGCAATCTCATCGGCATCGCCCATACGGCCTGCTGGCACTTGCGTGAGGATCGCAGTCTTCTGGTCGTCTGTTAGTTTGTCCGTCATTGCTGTTGTGATAAATCCCGGCGCGACACAATTCACCGTGATCCCGCGGCTGGCCACCTCATAGGCGAGCGATTTGGACATGCCGACCATGCCGGCTTTGGATGCGGCGTAGTTACCCTGCCCGGGGTTGCCGGTTGCCCCAACCACAGAAGAAATATTCACGATTCGACCCCAGCGCGCTTTCATCATGCCGCGCAGCACCGCTTTGCACAGGCGGAACGTTGACGTCATATTGATGTCGATCACACTTTGCCATTCATCGTCGGACATCCGCATAAACAGGTTGTCGCGTGTCACACCCGCATTGTTCACAAGAACATCAAGAGAGCCCATCGCCTCGACCGCTTGCTTTGGTAGCGCTGTAACGGCTTCCGCGTCGCCAAGGTTGCAAGGCAGCACATAAGCGCGCTCCCCGAGCTCAGCGGCGAGTGCTTCGAGCGGCTCAACGCGTGTGCCGCTCAAACCTACTGTTGCTCCCGCCGCATGAAGTTGCTTTGCGATCGCACCGCCAATACCGCCCGAAGCGCCAGTCACCAACGCGGTTTTTCCTGTCAGATCAAACATTTTTTTCTCTTTCCCGCATGGCTCTAGCCCGCGATATCCAATTGAATGTCACATTCGAATAATTGCGTTTTTGGGTTTAACCCACGATACACTTCTCGGCTCCACGTGCCCGGCGTTAACCCTTTTTCCATAGCATACGTATGGATCCCGTCATGCGCAGGCATGAAATCAGTCATTTCCAAAACATGTCGTTCGGTCAAGGCTTTGGTCGGTGCAATATCGATGCGCATCAGGCCCGGAACGTCGGGTGTCCACTCAACTCCAACGACACAGCGCATTATATCGCCTTGTGTATTGTACAGGCCAACGGTCGGCCCATAAAACGCATAGCCTTCTGCACAAATCGCTTTGTTCAGCTCATCAAACATAGGCCCAACCGCACCTGCGACCTCGCCCAACGGCACGTCACGCGCAATAGCAACCAAGGATGCCGCAGGCAAAATGACCTCAGATGTGGCTGAAACCTTAGCCACCCACCGCGGCCTTCACATCATCAGGTGTGCCGATTGCACGTGTTGCAACGGAGCGGTCAATGCGGCGGATCATACCGCAAAGCGCTTTGCCCGCGCCAAGTTCCCACATTTCCGTAACACCCTGTTCAGCCATCCAAGAGACACTTTCGCGCCACCGGACGGATCCAGTAACCTGCTCAACAAGCAAGGATCGGATCACAGCCGGATTTGTGACAACATCCGCTCGAACATTCGCGATCAGCGGTACTGTAGGTTCGTCGATGTCCACATCATTAAGTGCCTGCGCCATCGCTTTGGCAGCAGGTTCCATCAAGGTGCAATGGAATGGCGCACTCACGGGAAGCAAAACTGCGCGCTTGGCCCCTGCGGCCTTAGCAAGTTCAACTGCGCGCTCGACTGCCGCTTTATGGCCCGAGACCACCACTTGCCCCGGGTCATTGTCATTTGCGGCTTGGCATACTTCGCCTTGGGCTGCATCGAATGCGACAGCTTGTGCCGCTTCGAAATCCAAGCCTAGCAAAGCGGCCATTGCGCCAACACCTACAGGAACGGCCTCTTGCATGGCCGTACCCCGAATGCGCAAAAGCCGCGCCGTATCGGAAATGCTCAATGCGCCCGCGGCAGCCAAAGCAGAGTATTCACCCAAAGAGTGCCCAGCCACGTATGCGCCCGAGGAAATCTCAAAGCCTTCTGCCTCAAGGGCACGCAGAGCCGCCAGCGAAGTCGCCATCAACGCAGGTTGCGCATTCGCTGTGAGCGTCAAAGCATCTGCTTCACCTTCCCAGATCAAGGACGACAAGCTTTCTCCCAAAGCGTCATCGACCTCTTCAAACACGGCTTTAGAAGCGGGGTATGCATCAGCGAGAGCTTTGCCCATGCCAATTGTCTGAGCGCCCTGCCCCGGAAAAACGAATGCGCGCATCGTGGTGCCTCCCTTTGCGTCAATTGGTCCGGGGGATACCGAAGCTGCGCAAGAATGCAAAGGGTCTGTGCACCAAGAGCATAGGCGCAGCGCCTGCTCTGTACTATGCTGGCATCACTTACCAATTCGAAAAGCTGTCCCTATGCCCTTTGCCAACACTGCCGCCTCATACGGCACCGTCACAAAAACATTTCACTGGTTGACCGCTTTGCTAATCTTTGTGGTCATCCCACTTGGGGTGATCGCTCACAATATGCCTTATGACACGCCCGAAGCGCTGGTGCTCAAAGGGCGACTTTACTCTGCTCACAAGACAGTTGGGTTGGCGATCTTTTTCACGGCACTCGCTCGAATTGCTTGGGCGGTCAGCCAAACCAAACCGGGGCGGTTGGGCGATGATCACCGCGCCTTTGGCTTTTTGGCCCAGCTCGTCCATTGGACGCTCTATACCTCGCTTGTGCTTGTCCCTTTGATGGGGTGGATGACCCATGCCGCAACAGAAGGTTTTGCCCCGATCTGGTGGCCGTTTGGCCAGGATTTGCCACTTATTTCCAAAGACGCTCAACTGGCTGAGCGGTTTGCGAATTTGCATCAGTTCTTTGAACGCGTGATGATTGTGTCGCTCCTGTTACATATCGCAGGAGCCCTCAAACACCACTTGATTGACAAAGACGCCACATTGCGCCGCATGTGGTTTGGCACGACCCAAGCCGCAGGGACGAAAGAAACTCACGGCGTGCTACCGGTGCTGGTCGCCGCGGTCATTTTCGCGGTCGTTGGAACCATTGCAGCCTTGCAGCCGGTTGAGGGGCATGAAACCGGGCCGGCTCTGGCCACAGTCGCCTCAGATTGGGAACGACAGGACGGTGAGATCGCAATCACGGTACAACAATTCGGCTCCCCGATTACGGGAAATTTCGCAGAGTGGACGGCCCAAATCACCTTTGATGAAACCGCTTCAAGCCCGGTCAAAGGCCGCGCTGAAATCGTTATCAATATAGGCTCGCTTACGCTGGGTACGATTGGCGCGCAGGCAATGGGCCCTGACTTCTTTGATCAAACACAATTTAATACAGCAACTGTGGCCGGTGACCTCGTTGCCGTGGATGGCGGTTATGAATTGCAGGGAACCCTCACCATCAAAGGAATAGAAGCGCCGCTTAACATGCCCTTCGACCTTAACATTGAAGGTGATGTAGCAACAGCGTCAGGAACCCTTGCCCTTGACCGAACATCATTTGGTGTTGGGGTCACTCAAACAGATGAGGCGACTCTGGGTTTTGGCGTTGATGTAGCTTTCACCATCACAGCAGCCCGAGAGTAGCACAAGGTCACAAAAAAGGCCGCCTCTTTTCGAAACGGCCTTTTACGCTTTCGGGCCCGAAGAACTTAGCTTTCGCCGGCAGCTTCAATAGAAATCATCACCTGTACTTCGTCGCCAATAAAAGGAGCGAACGCGCCCAGATTGAATTCAGACCGCACAAGTGTTGTTGTTGCGTCAAAGCCAACCCAAGGTTTGTTGGCCATTGGGTGATCGCCGACTTGATTCATCTTTGCGTCCAAAACGACGGATTTGGTCACGCCATTCATTTCCAAATCGCCGGTGATCAAGGCGGTATCGTCGCCGGTAACTTCGATTCCCGTGGACGCAAAGGTGATCATATCGCCTTCACTCGCGCCAAAGAAATCACCAGACATGAAATGCCCATCGCGCTGCTCCCAGCCGGTGAAGATGCTCATTACTGGCATCGAAACGATCACGCTAGAGCTTGCAGGGGCATCTATATCGAACATGATCTCGCCTTCGAAACCGGAGAACATGCCATAGGTCGTGGAGTAGCCAAGGTGATTATAGGAAAATACAATTTGACTGTGTGAGCTGTCCAACGTGTATTTCTGAGCCTCCGCGAAGGCAGAAGAGCCAAAGACAGCTACAGCGGCAGCGGCAACAAAGAGGTTTTTCATGGTGTCGGTCCCTAGGTCTGAGGAAGTTTGTATCCAAATACCTTGAACCAGACCCTTGCAGCAATCAGACAAGGTTCAACACCCTGTGTGCACATGCGCGCGGTTCATCCAAAGCACAGCGCCGTGCGACTGTTTAGGCGGGGAACTTTGCTTCGGCCGCCGGATCCAGATCCAATACAGCAAGCTTGGTTCCCTCGACTGTGTAGATATGCAACGCGTGATCTTCAACAAACATAGCGCCCAGTTCGCAAAAACGGAAAATGCGGCGGAGAACCTCGCGTTTGCCCACACGGTCCACAAGCCGAACTTCACTGCGGATAAGATCCACATGCACTTCTGGCTCAACGATAACCCGACTTCCGCGCCATAGCACCGCAGCGCACATCACAAGCGCAGCACTTACCGCGCCTTTTGTCGCCAACATATCCAACGTAAGGTCAGATCCCGGTACAAGCCAAAGTGACAAAGCTGCAATCAAAGCGGCCACGCCGAAAACAGCTTTTACCATTCGCCCGATCGCCGCCAAACCATCAGCGCCCACGCGCTGGTACATCCGGTACCCCCAGCTGAGCGCATCAAAACGCACATGCCCTTGTGCTTGCTCTTCAATTTGAAAATATGCCATTTGACTCACCCCTAAGCTGCTGGAATTCTGCGGTTCGTTTCTTTGCTTGACTAAGATCTGCCTGCACATCGCGGTAAGAATGCGGCAGACTTGCGAAACTTGCAGGGCTATGTCATGAGGCGGCTTCCGCGATACCTTATGAACCGGCGATCCTCTCGTGGGCTGCACGCGGACTAGATACGCAGCCCTATGAAGTCGCTTCGACAAACTGGAGATACCATGCCGCTTTACGAGCATGTCTTTATTTCGCGGCAGGATCTTTCCTCCGCGCAGGCTGAAAGCCTCATCGAACATTTTGGCACCGTGCTGTCCGACAATGGCGGCAAACTCGTTGAGAACGAGTATTGGGGCGTCAAAACGATGGCTTACAAGATCAACAAAAACCGCAAAGGCCACTATGCCTTTCTGAAAACAGATGCGCCTGCCGCCGCTGTTCAGGAAATGGAGCGCCTGATGCGCCTGCACGAAGACGTGATGCGCGTTCTGACCATTAAAGTCGACGAGCACAAAGAAGGGCCTTCGGTCCAGATGCAGAAACGTGACGAGCGCGACCGGGGCGACCGTCCGCGCCGTGACGACCGCCGCTAACATCAAAGAAGGACTCTAACCAATGGCAGCAAAACCATTTTTCCGCCGTCGCAAAGTGTGCCCCTTCTCTGGTGAGAACGCACCCGCGATCGATTACAAAGACACACGTCTTTTGCAGCGCTACATCTCTGAGCGCGGCAAAATCGTTCCATCTCGCATCACCGCTGTTTCGGCCAAGAAGCAACGTGAGCTTGCCCGCGCTATCAAACGCGCTCGCTTCCTCGCGCTTCTGCCCTACGCCGTTAAGTAAGGAGCCACACACATGGATATTATCCTTCTCGAGCGCGTGGCCAAATTGGGCCAAATGGGCGACGTTGTGTCTGTCAAAGAAGGTTACGCACGTAACTTCCTGATCCCGACAGGCAAAGCGCTCCGCGCGAACAACATGAACATTGCCCGCTTCGAGGCTGAGAAAGCTCAGCTTGAGGCGCGCAACCTTGAGACCAAAAAAGAAGCCGAAGATATGGCAGATCGCTTGAACGGTCAGCAATTTATCATCATCCGCTCTGCTTCTGATTCGGGCGCGCTTTATGGGTCCGTCACCACACGTGACGCCGCCGAAATCGCAACGGCTGAAGGTTTCTCAGTAGACCGTAAGCAGGTTGTGCTGACAGCGCCGATCAAAGAGCTTGGCTTGCACACTCTCTACGTGCAACTTCACCCTGAAGTTGAAGCTGAGATTGAACTCAACGTTGCACGCTCCGCTGAAGAAGCCGAGCTTCAAGCGTCCGGCAAATCGATTCAGGATTTGGCTGCCGAAGAAGAAGCGGCCGCTGAGTTTGAAATTCAGGAGCTGTTCGATGATATCGGCGCTGCTGGTATGGACGACGATGATCTTGGTGGGCAGCCAGCTGCTGATACCTCGGACGCTTCTGAGCCCGACGACGCATAATCTTGCGCAAGGCAGGCGTTTGCCCTGCCACTGTTTGAAATTTAGCGCCGCCCCTTGAATGGGGCGGCGCTTTTCTTTATTTTAGCTTCTTGATGCAAACTTCCCGCGAAACCTTCGCTAGAGCCCAGTAAACACGCATAAGAATCTCCGTAACCAGCGCATGATTGACGTCAACAAAGGGCAACCATCTAAGCTAAGGCCCTTCCCAAAGCATCACATCATCGCTGCTGGTGAGGCTGCGGTAAAGACGCGGACATAGTCACCGGGAGAAGACC
>CALKJA010000102.1 GCA_937995865.1 uncultured Paracoccaceae bacterium
GGGAACGACACTGCAATGGTTAGTTTTCGGGGGGATTTTGTAGACACTACCAAGGTAGTGGAAGCAATGAATGAGGCTACTAACAACGCTTTGGGAACGACGCGAACTGTACAAGCCGGTCCCGATCTTGATCAAGTTCCGGGGCGTCCCGGGCAACCGAACAGAGATTCTGCGAGCGCGTTCGAAGAGGCGCTGACCGACTTCTACAATGTTCCAGTTTTAGTCGAGAAACTGGCGGGATCTCCCTCCTTTGCATGTTTCCCCCACAACCTTCATCCGCTGCAGGCGTTGTTGTCTCGAGAAGCGGACGAATGTTGGCCTTTGAGCTCAAGCCTACGAACTTCGCTACCAGATCGTCCAATTCGGAGGGCCGCCATCTGGGCTTCATGTGATGATTGGTATTCTGAAATGGAGGCGAACACGGCGCAAGAATTTCTGCAAAGGCACGGTGTCGAAACCCATGTCTATCTTGGACGCGAACGTGGTCGAGATGACTTTTTTGCGATGTACCGTGATCCTGCCTATGACTTCATCCATGTAATAGGGCATGGAGCTTTCGACCACTGGAAACTCGGTTCCTCAAAAATCCTTATAAATCACGGTGAGGTTGTGGCCGTGGACGACCTAGTTGGTGCCTACCAAGACAATAAAGGGAGACGTCTTCTTTGCTTAAACATATGTGATGGCGGCGTTTCAGATGGCTTAGGTGGGATACAAAAACTAGGACTCGCACCTTCATTGACTTCACCAGCACAAGCGGCTGTATCGCATCTTTGGCCTGTCGAGCCCCGAGTGGCTTCAGCCTTTGGATTGATAGTTTGCTCCGAGTTGATCTCTGCACAAAATGACTATTTTGGTGCATTCTCTGAAACCTTGAAAAGAATTCGGGAACCTTGGGAACAACGCGTTGCGGCACTTCGTGACCAGTTCGATGGCGAAATTATGGAGCGCCTTGAGAACTTCAACGCGTCCGATGACATTTTTGATTGGGCTTCCCCTGTATTCTTTCAGTAACCACAAACAGATGTTCCCAAGCTTCACCGTCTGTTGCGGATCCTTAGCGGCTTCAGATGTGAGCGTCCGTTGAACCCGACCTAACGCGTGCCGCTGACGCAGCGAATGACAGCAATGCGGAATGCGACCGCAGCATCTCGAACACGCAGTGGATGTCGGCTTTGGGCCGAATGTAACTCAAATGCTTCGAGATAGTCGTTCATCTCCATCAGCGGCGATTTCCTCGAAGAAGATATCGAGAGTCTGAAACAAGTCCCATCGATCAGTCTGCAGCCGGGCCGCAACGCCATCGATAACTTGTAGTTCCAGATCGGCTGCTCGCGAACCTTTCCACAATGTATCAGCAAGCGCGATTATAAGCTCTTCGAACGAAGCACTCATGCTGGCGTATTGTCCGTGGCTTCGACAGCACCGAGCGATTTTGGCGTCAACCCCATGTTCTATAAGCAACTTTTCACCTGCAGCTTCATGCAGGTTGCCGCCTTTTTCAAGCTCGGTGGGGTGAACGATTTTGCCCGCATCATGTACCGCAATGCCGACTTGAACGAAGAGTTTATCGTACTGAACCCCAAGGTCATCGAGCTTTGAAATGACTTCACCCCCGACTTCCCCAACCAATTCGAGGTGTTTTATCAATCGCCTCGATGCACCTAATCGTTCGAGCAAGTTGAAGGCATCTTCCGGAGATTCCAGCACGTTTAGCTCCAAACCGTGTTATCGGGCATGGGTGTAGGCTCACCTTTTGTGGCCTTCAAGCCCGCATCAATCTGTCTGGGCTCGGAGCCGTCAGTTGCTGTCGCAGCGAGAAGTGGATAGCGGTGTCCCAAGTCCCAAAACCTGAGGCCGAAATCACTTCTATGACGTGTCAAAGGGTGCTGTGGAAATCGAATATGGTGCGCCTTTTTCTGCATTCGTTTCACTCAGAAACCCATTTTCCACCAATGCCTTTTTCGCTGTCTCCCAACGAACTTGCAGTTTGCGCGCGACCGCGTTGATTGTTTTTCGTTCAAGCACGGCTCTAGAGATCTGGCTCTGTGTAGGTTTTGGCCCGCGCTTTCCACGGCATAGTTTGTACCCAGCTTCTCTAAGTTTTTTTGAAAGGTTGGAAGGGTGCATTCGAATGCTGGCGGCAATGTCAGATATTCGTTCGCGCTGCTCGTACCGGACGAACAGGGCTCTCAGGTAATCGATCCCTGCTAATTCCATAATCTTCCTGACGAGATGGGGCGTTACGCCATGACTTCGGGCTAAAGACAGGTGATCGCTGCACAATGCATACGATTTCCGGACGGCCTCAAATGCGTGGAAGTGCAAGTGATTTTGGTCATCAAGGATGCTTATGAATCGCTGACCTTCGAATTTGCACGTGCTTAGTCTCAAAGCTGTTTTCCTTCATCTCCTGCAAAATGGGCCAAGAAAAGCACTGTTTGCAACCAAAAATGTGAACATCTTATAACGAGTGCCACAGCTATCTCTTGTAGCGTAAGATCATGATAAATAACGTAAAATTTGACTCCACGGCAACCGCGTGCGAATAAAAGTAAATCTAGTGACAAGCGAGGTTGATACTGATGCACCGGCCAACACCCACCGATCTTCGGAAACATGAGAGAATCAAATTCGAGCTGCGGTTGGTGGGTAGTTCACTTGCCAAGGTGAGCCGCTCTCTGGGTCTGGCGCAGAGCACAGTGTCGGTCGTTTCGATGGGGCACGGCAGGTCGCATCGTATTCAAGAGGCCATCGCATCGGAGTTGGGGAAGACCCCCGAAGAGCTTTGGCCAAAGCGCTATCGGACAAAAGGAGGACTCGAAATGAACTAGAAAAGCTATTTTGGGAAAAAGTTAGGCCTCGATGGCTGCAACCAATCGAGGCCCGTAATCTTCGGTGTCAAATGAACTTCGACGCCACCTTTGTCCCCTGACCGACATGCAAAGTCAACAGTTTCATCGTCTATTCGGGCGTTGATCTTGCACGTCTTTGCCTGACTTTAACTTCAGCAGAAGGTGGAATCCTTGTGTGGCCGAACGGCATGCAAGGTCCAAATCACAACATGAAAGATGATGTTTTTAACGGAACTGGTGACCAGCCGCCGCTTCCCAGCCGCGCGACGCGACGGATTGCCAAACGATCAAAGTACAGTTCGCGGGGTGGCATTGTTGTCCAACTCCCAGGGTGGGCGCGTCCAAGGATTGTTTACTTTGAGAGCAAGCTGGAACAGCGTGTGTTGTTCCTGCTGCTGGCTCGCGGTGACCTCATTGATCTGTGGGAGCAACCTCCTTCAATAATATACTGGGACGAAGAAGGTCGCCGACGCACCCATTTCTTCGATTTCTTAATCCGGTTGTCATCAGGGCGACGCGTCGCGATCGCGGTGAAACCGGCAAAACGCGCTTCACGCATTGGCTTTGTTCGGGACCTCCAGTGCATTCGTTCGGCTATGACCAAAGACTTCGCCGATGATCTGGTTCTGATTACGGATCAGGATTTCACTAAGACGGAAGCGTTGAACGCGGAGAGATACCATGAATTCTCAAGGTCCAGAAATGAGATGGCATTTGAACGGCTCAGAGACGTCATTCGATCCATATCTTTTCCCACTTCTGTGGGCGCGCTGGCGAAATCTCTGGACGCGGGAGACCAGAGTTTCAGAACAGTCTTCATCGCGATCTACGAAGGCCTGCTGTCGGTTGATAGGACAATTCCCATTGATACAGACACCGCCGTTTATCTGGGAGTTGTTCAATGACAAATCCTATGCAGATATCGCCATTCGCAAGATTGACGGTTGGACCACATAGCTACCGGAATGCCGCCGCGGCAGCATCTGGGTGCTCTTTCGAAAGGACCGACCGACCGGGCGCACAGGTTTACTTTTCGTTCGAAAAACTGCGCGAGTTGCTAGCTCAGCCGGAGAACTCTCTTGAGCCAGATTACTTCTTATTTGAGCGCCACGAATTGCGGGCAACTGGTGTTATCGCGGCAGTCGGCATGCTTCCTGATAAGATAAAATCTGAGGTGGTTTGGCGTTATGCCTATGTCGAAGTTGCACGCCAACTTGTCAAAGCAGGACGGTTGAAGCGAACCGAATTTTCGGTCCAAGTTCTGCTAGGTGAAATCGAAAAATGCGTGAACAAGCAAGCCGGGGCGGCGCAGGATGGCTGGGTTCCCAAACGCGCTGGACGGAAAAAGGAGTTTCGAGCCCCACCATGCGCAGGAACACTCTTGGAGTGGATGCGCCGTTACGAACGCGCCGGGAATTCGCCTCTAGGGCTTGTTCCTCGAACATTCCGCTCGGGCAACTGGAAAGACCGTTTCAGTCTTGAAGAACTGCGGCTTTTGGGGACCTGCATCGGTAGGTATTTGACACGCGACCGACGATCCAAACGGCAAGTGGCGGATGATACTAAAACGCGGTTCGACGCTGAAAATGTGGAAAGAGTGGAGAAGGGTTTGCCGCCACTCCGCGTGCCATCCAAACGAAAAGTCGAGCGCGAAATTGCGAAGCTTGATCCTTATTCAACGTATGCGCAACGGCACGGGGTGGATGCCGCAAATCGTGAATTCATGCTGTATGAACAAGGTATCGATGCGAGCTATCCAATGGAGCGGATCGAGATCGACGAGTGGTACGTTGATTTGATTTCAATCTTGGCGGAACGCGGTGCACTTGATCACCTGTCAGCAGAACAGCTTGCAGAACTTCCGCGGGGTCGTCGCTGGCTCTATCTCGCAATCGATTGTGCAACCCGCTGCGTCGTCGGTATGCGATTGGCAGTTACGCCGAACTCGCAAGATGCAATTGCTCTATTGGCGGACATTACGCGGGACAAGACCGATCTTGCGATAGCAGCTGGTTGCAAGTCAGCCTGGGCTCATTTTGGTGGTCTGAAAACGGTCGCAACCGATCTCGGTGCTGCATTCGTAGACGACAACTTTCAAACAGCCATTTTTGATGCACTCGGCTCACCTGAGACACCTACAGGTGGATTGCCGCAGTTGCGGGCGCGTGTTGAAAGGATTTTTGGCACATTTGGTACTAATCTGATGCCCGGTTTTGCGGGCCGAACGTTTTCCAACCCAAAGGACCGCGGTGACTATCCATCACAGGAAATGGCGTCGATCACCGACGACGCTTTGATGCAAGCGCTTATCTTGTATGTCGTGGATGTGTATCACAATCGAGAGCATCCTGGTCTCGGCGGCGAAACCCCGAATAATTGCTGGAACCGGTTAGCACAAGAAAAGGGAGTTGTAGCGGACGTTCCCGAACGGACGCGGCGTAGAGCCTTTGGAAAGCTGTTAAATCGGAAGGTGACTGGTCGTGGTGTTCGGGTTTTTGGAATCGACTACACCTGTCAGGCTCTGCGACAGTTTCATCCGCATAGTCACGAAACACATGTAGACTTGCGGATCGATCTGAGGGACCTCGGCTGGATCATGGTGCGCATTGGTGATGAGTGGTTTCATGCGATGGCACTTCAGAATTGCTTTGCAGGTGTCTCCTACGATGAATGGCAAGCCGCCGCTAAAGAGCTGAGGCTCAAGTACCGCGATGAAGCGAGGTTGCAGGAAAAAATTGTAGCAGAGGCGCTTGCAAAAATTGCCTCAATCAATGCTGCCGAACAGAAAACGTTTGCAACGCTGTTGCGTAATGTCACACCCGCTGGCTTAGCACGTGGTGAAGAGGATCTCTTTCTTGGGTTGTCAATTGATCCTGAAGATCCCGAAAACTTCGATTTACCTCCGGATGACGACTTGTTTGGTCATGTAATCCCTGTTCCCAAAAGGGACGATGGGGGCGGCAGCGCAACTGTCGCAATCGAACCCACAACCGACAGCGATGCCGACGACGAAGACGCGCCTTTGAATTGGAGCTTTGACGATGAATGATCGTAAGGACATCCACCGTCGTCTTGCTCTGCTGCGCGACGATTTCGTTCGCAACGAGCCGTATCACAGCTTCTTTGAACAGTTTGATCGTCAACTTCAGAGACGGCGTGCAGCCCAATCTTTGGACCTCATTGAAGAGGCGCGAGCTATCGCCGTCATAGGTGCGGCTGGGAGCGGGAAGACCAGGCTGGTCAAACGCGTCCTCGAGCAAAATCAAGACCTGACGGATCCTAAGGATGGGGATGAGCTCATCGATTATGTGCGCATTATCGTTCCCGCATCTGAAACGATGAAGAACTTGGCGATCCTTCTGCGGGAGAAATTGGGTTACGAATCCGAGCGCAAAAGTGACAACGCATCTGAGATTTGGCGACAAGTTCACGTTCAGCTCAGAAATCGGAGAACATTCTATATCCATTTGGACGAAGCGCAGCATTTGATTGCGAGTCCGAATGAAAATGTTCGTGCAGGTGTCGTAGACAGACTGAAAACTCTGTTGAACAATGATACTTGGCCTGTTGGGCTGATCCTTTCGGGCACACCGAAATTGCTCGAGATGCTAAATTCTGACCCGCAACTTGGGCGTCGTGTAGATCTTGTGAAATTACCGGCTATCAGCCGGGTTTCGCACGCTAAGGAAGTTCAGGCGATAATTTCTGCATATGCCGCAAAAGCCCAGATTTCACTCAGCGAAGATTTGGATTTCGATGATTTGGTGCCTAGGCTCATCCATGCTGGTGCGAATGAGTTTGGGAACACAATAGCCATGCTTGGCTTTGCTCTCGAAGATGCACTACTGGAGGGGGCCGCCGAATTGAACTTAGGTCACTTCTCTGAAGCCTTTCGACGGACGGCTGGCTGTGTGCCAGCTCTCAACATCTTTGTCGCCGCGGACTATCTGAGCATCGATGCGCGCAAAGTGTTCTGGGATCACTTCTCCAAATTTGGAGGGAAATAAATGGCAGAAAATTTCCGTCTTATTTTCCCACTTAAGCGCTTTGAAACGGCAACGTCCTACGTCTCGCGTTTGACGCGATATTGCGGACTGCAGGAGCCTCGCGTTCTTTGTTTGGACTTTGGTTTTCGTTGGCAGGACTATGTTCGCGGTGACGATGACCTCCTTGAGAAAATTGCAGCGATCGGCGGTGCATGCCCAAGGGATTTGAAACGCTGGGCCGTGCGCACAGTTGATAAAAACCGGTTTGAGGTTTGCGGTCAAAAGGCGACCAAGGCATCATTGGTTCGTTCGCGCCTGCGGGTCTGTCCGCGATGTCTGATAGAAGATCATCAAAACGGCGGGAGACACGGTGTTTTCCGTCGTGTTGGATGGCATTTCTGGTCGATCCGGACATGTCCAGAACACAACGTTGCGCTCATTGTCATTCCGCCCGAATTACACACGCTCCACAACTATGACTTTGTCGGGCAGGTCCTCAAAAACTGGGCATTTGTAAATTACCATGCGGACACTGCGACCCGCCATAAACCCACCGAGTTCGAAGGCTACATATTTGATAGACTGGGGGGCACGTCGTCCAATCCGTTCCTTGACGACTTGCCCTTGTATGTCGCGGCGCGGCTATGTGAGGTTCTTGGGTTTGTGATGCAGAACGGTCCTAAGCTCAGAATATCTGAAGCGACAGATGATGACCTCCGCTTGGCTGGGCAAACTGGGTTTGATGCTTTGCGGCGCGGCGAGGACGGCATGTATGCGGCTTTGGAAGCGATGGTGAGTCCCATTGCGCTACGCACTGTTCGGCATCAGTCGGACTTTGGAGCGTTCTTTGAATGGTTGCGGACATCTTCAATGGGTGAGGACTTCGAAACGTTGCGCGACAAGGTGCGTGATTTCATATTTCGCGCATATCCTTTTCGGGAAGGCGACACCGTCCTTGGAAAAACCTGTCCATCGCCAGCTGTGTTCACCATTTCTGGAGCATGGCAATCACTAGGCATTCAACGCCATCGAATGAACAGGATATTGCTGGCCGAAGGTCTGGCACACACGGATATGGCGGATAAATCAGTGCGGCTACACGAAGGGCTGAAGTCGGAAGCGATAGATGATCTGAGGTGCCGGATTTCGGCACGTCTGAACGCGATTGAGGCCCAATCGCTGATGGGCCTAAGCTTGGAAATGCTCAACCAACTGCGAGATCATGGCATTGTCACGACCACTGTGGATGCTCTCGATCAAATTCCTAAATTTGACCGTGATGAACTGGAACAGCTGCTAGCAAAACTGAGCGCTTGGGTCACGGAAACGCAGTCTGATAGAACAGATACGGTGTCCATTATCGACGCGACACAGCGTGTGAGATGTCCGCTTGCAGATATTGTTAAGCTGATACTTGGCGGAAAGCTGACGTATCTAAATCGAGATGCCGAAAAGTGCGGCCTCGCCGCACTCCGTGTCAATCTGCCAGAATTGCGAGCGGCGCTTCCCCAGTTTGAGATGCCGGGGGTAACAAAGGGGGATGCATCCAGACGCCTTCGGGTGAACTACCCGACAATAAATTTCTTGATAGCTGACGGCGTGTTGATTGAGCGACGATTGCGCAATCCGCGTTCTCGGCAGTTCTTGGATGCAGTTTGCAGCACGAGCCTGACTGCATTCGAGGCGAAGTTTGAGACTTTGGGTCAACTTTCCAAGCGCTATCATAGGGCATCTGGTCCGTTTGGCTGCCACTTGGAAGCGAAAGGGATCTGTCCCATCGAAACGCCTGCCGGAATAAGTTGGTATTATGAACGCAAGGGGCTTGAAGGACGTTTGCGAAGGGCGGGATTGATCCCTCAAAATGAAAAGGAGCCGACATGATGGATGAGCAGAAACCCACCACCAATATTGGTGGTGGGGTTGACCACCCGGATCGTCATGCAATCGATGATTGGGTGCTGAATGGACCAAAGAACGCACGTATCGAAGAGTTGGTGAGAGAGCTGACCCTTGAACGCGGCCTACGACTAAGCGAGGTCGAAGACATCATCGTAAACGTCCTTTTAGTGCATCTTAGTGCATCTTAGTGCATCGGAAAATCTCCAACCGGGGTGATCCTGCGATTGAGGGCAAAACGGGGCTTGAAATTGGGGCAATGCGGTTGGCCAACGATGCAGCGGCGCAGTTCAGAATAATGAACGAGGCTTATGCAACCGGATCAGCCGAAGCGATAGATTCTGCTATCATTGAGGTTGCAGAAGCGCGCCGTATGAAGTCAAGCGGGATAGCCGATATGTTAGCCTCATATTCTGACGACGATGCGTCGTGAATGGTCAATGTCGCGGTCACCGACAACGCCCGTTACTCAACCCTAGGGCGGTTAACATAACACCCCTTCAGCGACGTTCATACTTCGTTTTCTTCGGGAGGTTCCCGCTTGAGTTGTTGAGGGGCTTGTCAAACCTGCCATTCGAGACGCGGCTGGGCGACGACCGCAATGCGGGACAAACCGGACTTGTGCAGGTACGGCGATTGCTAACGCAGCATTTTACCGCAGATGCAGCACAACAGTTGCTGCATCGCAGCCCCAGTCACCAAAGCAGCCGTCCAAAAAAGCAAACCACTGGAAAACCCAGCAGGATGTCGTCTGTCTGTCTCAAAACACGTCTATCAACTAGGAACGGAAAAGCCTCAACCATCGCATGGGACCGGCAGCGAGGTTGCCACGGGTCCAAATGACCATTGAACACATGTTTGGGGCTTCCTTTCACTTGGTTGCATGATTGCATAACGCGCACCTTGCACCCGTAACTCAAAGTATGACGGTGCGGATAATCATTGCTACCGCCGCCAGTGCCACAACGCTGGCGATCCACAAACCAATAAACCAGACCCATTTACGAAGTAGACCACGTGTCATCAGTGATACCCTTCCGATGGATCCATTTTCCCGCGAAACACCCAGTATGCGTAAGCCGTGTAAGCCAAGATGATTGGTATCAAGATGACGGCACCGACCAATGCAAACGCGAGGCTGCTGTCAGGCGCTGCGGCCTGCCAGATCGTCAGGGATGGCGGCACCATCATTGGAAAGAAGCTGATCCCAATGCCGATGAAGCTGACAACAAAGAAGCCAAGCGCGGACAGGAATGGGCGTACATCATTTTGATCTTTGAGGCCCGTAAAGAACGACCACGTGAGGGCAACCATCAGCACAGGCACAATCATTGACCAGAGGCTTCCGGGTAGATTGAACCAGCGCTCGAAATACACTGGGTCCTGAAATGGCGTGAGGATGCTGACGACACCGATCATGCCAAGTGTTGCGGCCCCAAGCCACCACGCATATCCGCGCATTTGAACCCGCAGATCGCCTTCTGTTTTCAGCACCAGCCAAGTTGCACCGAGCAGCGCGTAACCGACGACGACAGCAAGACCAGTGAGCACTGAGAACGGCGTGAGCCAGTCGAACCACCCCCCCGCATAGGTTCGGCCATCGATCTCAATGCCCTGTACCAACGCACCGAGTGCGATCCCCTGACAAAAAGCAGCGACAACCGATCCACCGAAGAAGGCCGCATCCCACAGCCCCTTCCTTTCAGTCCGCCACCGATATTCAAAGGACACGCCTCGAAATACCAAAGCTAGCAGCATCAAAGTGATCGGCATATAAAGCGCGGGCATCACGATGGCGTAGGCCAGAGGGAAGACCGCAAAGAGGCCACCTCCCCCAAGAACCAACCAAGTTTCGTTGCCGTCCCAAACGGGGGCGACAGAATTCATCATCAGATCTCTGTCCCGTTCAGATTTTCCGAACGGGAACAGGATACCGATACCAAGATCGAAACCGTCAAGGACCACATAGGTCAAGACGGCGAAGGCAATCAGCCCAGCCCATATAAATGCGAGATCGAAAACCATGGGAATGCTCCTTATTCGCCGGGGATAAAGTCGGGATCGACTTGTGGGGCCGGGGTGATCCCTGCAGTGCGGATCGGTCCATCGCGCAGGCCAAGTTTTGGCGTCGCGGGTGGCTTGTTCATCATCCGCAGGATGTAGACGGTGCCCGCGCCAAAGACGGCAAAATACACGATGATAAAGGCCACAAGCGATGTAGCGACTGCGGGCGCATCGACGGGCGCGAGGCTGTCTGAGGTCCGCAAGAAGCCGTAGACCGTATAGGGCTGACGTCCGACTTCGGTGGTGATCCACCCTGCAAGAACGGCCACAAATCCGGTTGGCCCCATGAGAATGCTGGCACGATGCAACCAAGGTGCGTCAAACAGCGTGCCACGCCAGCGCGCCCATGCTGACCAGACCCCAAGACCCAGCATCGCAAACCCAAGCCCGACCATCACACGGAAAGACCAGAATACAATGCCCACGGGTGGCTGGTCTTCGTCTGGGATCGTATCAAGACCCATCACGGGCTTATCCAGCGGCTTTTCAAAGATGAGGTTACCAAGGCCAGGAATGCCGAGCGCATAATCAAGCCGTTGCTCTGCGTCATTTGGAATGCCGAACAGATAGAGCGGCGCCCATCCTTCTGGATGGCTATCATAGTGACCTTCCATCGTCATGATCTTGACCGGCTGATGCTCAAGCGTATTGAGCCCGTGCTCATGGCCAGCAAAAATTTGGATCGGGGTCACAATCACGGCCATCCACATCGCCATGGAGAACATGCGCCGCGCGTGTCTGTCGGTCTTGTCGCGCAGCAGATGCACGGCCCCGACAGCACCGACTACAAGTGCAGTGGTCAGGAAAGCCGCAAGAACCATGTGGGCAAGGCGATACGGGAAGGACGGGTTGAAGACGATCTCCCACCAGTCTTCCGGCACGAACTGACCGACCTCGTTGATCGAAAACCCAGCGGGCGTCTGCATCCAGCTGTTCACCGACAGGATCCAAGTCGCTGACATCAGCGTGCCGAAGGCCACCATGGCCGTGGCAAACATATGCAGTTTCTCGCCCACCCGTTCGCGCCCAAAGAGCATGATCCCGAGGAACCCTGCTTCAAGAAAGAAGGCGGACAGAACCTCATAGGCCATCAGTGGACCGACAACGGGTCCGGCCAAATCCGAGAACACCGACCAGTTGGTGCCAAACTGATACGACATCACGATGCCCGACACGACGCCCATGCCAAAAGCCACGGCGAAGATCTTTTTCCAGTAGTTGAAGAGCGTCAGATACGTCTCGTCCCGTGTCCGCATCCACAATCCGTTCAGCACAGCAAGGTAGCTGGCCAGACCGATTGAAAAGGCGGGGAAGATAATATGGAACGACACCGTAAACGCGAATTGGATACGGGCGAGCATCTCTGCGCTAAAGCCGTCAAGCATGGTAAACTCCCAATCCTTCAAAGTGACGGACTATGACAGTGCCCCGCCATAGCCCGTGTTTTTCATAATATTCAGAACGACATGATCCGTGTGTTGGGTGCCAGCATCCGCGCGGCCATCTCGGGTGGTGCGGCAGCAGTTATCCCATCCAACAACGCTGTCGGTTCAACGCCTTTGTTTGGCAGGTAGATCGCACATACTTCGACCGTGGCCCCACTTTGCATGATGTTTTGCATCAATCCCTGTGGGCTCATATCGCGCGGTGCTTGTGGTGCCGTGGCAGAGGCCGGTGCCTCCTTCAGCGCAAGGTCACCAGCTGGTCCACAAAGTAAGATATGCGCGTTTGATCCCTGCTGCATGGACTGCATGGTGAGCACCATACTCATCAGCTGGGTTTGCGGCTCCCCAGAAGCGAGGATCGTCACGAGGTTCGGGGTATCGTCGGCCTGCGCGACAGAGCTGAGGCCAAGTGCAGTTGTTAATGCGAGTAGAAACGGCTTCATGGTTGTTCTCTCCGTTGTAGGGGAAATGTTGGAGGCGAAACGGCTTAGGCTTCGTTGCCGAGGTCCACAGTGCGCAGATACGGGCGGATTTCCTCGAACCCTTGCGGAAACTTCGCTGTCGCCTCTGCATTCGACACAGATGGCGGGATGATCGCGCGGTCTCCGGGCCGCCAATCGGCAGGAAGCGCGACGCCCTTCGCATCACCCGTCTGCAACGCATCGATCACACGCACGATTTCATCGAAGTTGCGCCCGACACTCATCGGGTAGGTCATCGACAAACGCAGCTTTTTGTTAGGGTCGATGATGAAGACGGACCGAACGGCGGCAGTTTCAGATTCACCGGGATGAAGCATCTCATAAAGCTTCGCGATCTCACAATCCGGGTCCGCAACAATGGGGAACCGCAATGTTGTGTTCTGGGTGTCGTTCACATCCTCGATCCATTTAAGATGCTCACTCACCCCATCCGTGCTGAGGCCAATCGGTTTTACTCCGCGTTTGGCAAAGTCTTCGGCCAGTTGTGCTGTGCGCCCCATTTCGGTGGTGCAAACGGGCGTAAAATCTGCTGGGTGGCTGAAAAAGAATGCCCAGTCATCCCCGATCCAGTCGTGAAACGAGATGGGGCCGGTTGTGGTGTCTGCCTTGAAGTCAGGAACAATGTCGCCAAGCAGAAGTGTCATCTTGCTCTCCTTTGGTTGTCTGAGCCTGAACTAGGAGCCGCCCCGCCGGAGTTCAGTGACAATGTCACTCAACTTGCAAAAAGATATACTTATAATATAAGTTTGTGGTAAGGAGATGCTATGAAACTGACGTCTTATACGAATTTCGCCCTGCGGTCCTTGCAGCTGGCTGCGCTCAAATCCCCTGAATTGATCCGGGTTGATGATGTCGTCCGCGTCCATGGGTTGGCTCGGCCGCATATCGTCAAAATCGTGCATGAACTCGGCCTTGCGGGCTATGTCGTCACGCAACGGGGCCGCAATGGCGGGTTCCGTCTGGGTAAGCCTGCCGAAGAGATTGTGATCGGCGATGTCGTGCGTTTGACGGAAGGTCCGCTAGACCTTGTTGAATGCTTCAATCCAGAAAAAAACACCTGCCCGCTGATTGGTGTCTGTAGACTGTCTCGCGCTCTGCAAAAAGCGACACGGGCGTTCATGGAAGTCTTGGATGATCTGACGCTCGCCGACATTGCGGCGAACCGGGACGACCTGTTGGGGCGCATTGCTCCGCTTGAGGAGGGCATCGTCGCACCGATGCGTAAAGCACGATGATCGCCGATTGGACCGAACGGTTTCAAGGCACTGCCGCCTTGCCGCGTCCTGTACGGGACCGGCTTTTGAAGGTCGCGCGCACCATCGAAATGCCAAAGGGAGAACAGGTTTTTGGTCCTACGAATATACCAGACAGCCTTTTCTTTCTGTACGATGGCCGCATCCGTGTCTCGCAAAGCTCTGATACGGGCCGAGATATCGTGCTCTACCGCGTAGATGCGGGTGAAAGCTGTGTTTTGACGACCGCCTGCATGTTGGCCGAAGAGGCATACAACGCGGAGGGCATCGCGGAGACTGATATCACCGCCATCGTTCTGCCGAAGCTCGCGTTTGATAGGCTGGTAGCAGAAGAAGAAGCGTTTCGCAAATTCGTCTTTGCGGCCTATTCCCGGCGTTTGATTGACTTGCTACGCGTCGTGGATGACGTCGCCTTCGGACATATGGATGTGCGCTTGGCGGAGCGGCTTTTGGCTTTGTCGGGCGATTTCAAAGAGATTGCAGCCACGCATCAGCAGCTGGCCAGTGAACTGGGCACCGCGCGCGAGGTCATCAGCCGTATCCTGCAGGATTTCCAAAAGCGTGAGATGATCGCACAATCGCGTGGTCGCATTACATTGCTGGATAAACCGGCCTTGAAAGAGCTCGCCGCCTCAGCCTAATATTCAGCTTTCTGCATGTTAAGTGACAATGTCACTGAAGCAGAAGAATCAAAGTTATATCTGTTCTTCAAGTTATTAGATTGGAGAATACGATGACCAGCAATGTCGGAACTATTGACCGTATCCTTCGCGCCGTACTTGGCGTTGGATTGCTCTACCTGGCCTTTCTGAGCGGATTGCCCGCTTTTGATGGTGCCATCCTGAAATATGGCGCAGCGATTGTCGGGGCTGTGATGCTGATCGTTGCAGCAACCCGCGTGTGCCCTATCTACTCGATCTTCGGCTTCAAGACCTGCCGGGCTTAAGACCATGGAAACGGCGTTTACACCTTTCGCGTCCCTGGGGGGCGGTCTGCTCATTGGCCTCGGGGCGGTTCTACTGATGCTCGGCCTCGGGCGGATCTTTGGGGCCACTGGGATCTTGTCTGGTGCAGTATTCGTCGAAAGCCGGGATGAGATGACGTGGCGCTTGTCATTGATCCTAGGTATGATCCTCGCCCCTGGGCTGATCTTTGCGGTCACGGGCGCGATGCCCGCGCTGACGGTCCCGGTTAGCCCCGCGATGATCATTGTCGGCGGCGTTATTGTCGGCCTTGGCGCAAGCCTGGGATCCGGCTGCACCTCCGGTCATGGGGTCTGCGGCCTATCGCGGCTGTCGCTCCGTTCGCTCGTGGCTGTACCGACTTTCATGGCGACCGCCACCATTACCGTTTTCCTGATCCGTCACGTTTTCGGAGCCTGAGATGAAGCACCTTTTTTCACTTCTGACAGGCCTTGTCTTTGGCACAGGCATCGCGATCTCTGGCATGATGGACCCGGCCAAGGTTCTGAACTTCTTTGATATCGTCGGGACATGGGACCCCAGCCTGATGTTTGTCATGGGTGGTGCGTTGATCGTGACATTTGTCGGGTATCGGCTGGTTTGGCGTCGCTCCAAACCGCTGTTTGAACAGCGCTTTCAAGTACCAACTTCGACGCTCATCGACACCAAGCTCATCGGCGGATCGGCCCTGTTTGGCATCGGATGGGGCATCGCGGGCTTTTGCCCAGGCGCTGCCATCCCCGCACTCGGGACAGGCCGATGGGAAGTCGCCCTTTTTCTGATTGCCGTGACAGCAGGTTTCTACGTCCGCCGTCTGCTTCCCGCCGCGCCAGAAAAGGCCGCTACCTAGACACTAGACTTTGCTTTTGGAGGAAACAGCATGACTTACCCCGTCAATATGGACATCCAGCCAGACGTTCAGGCCTTCTTTGACGAGGCCACAAACACGATCAGCTACATCGTGAAAGACCCGTCTTCGAACGCCTGCGCCATTGTTGATAGCGTTATGGACATCGACTACGCCGCAGGCCGTATCACCTATGATCATGCAGATGAACTGATCCGCCAGATCGAGGCGCAGGGCTTGAAGCTGGAATGGATCATTGAGACCCATGTCCACGCCGACCACCTGAGCGCGGCCCCCTACATTCAAGACAAACTTGGCGGCAAGATCGGCATCGGCTCCAAGATCATGGTGGTGCAAGATACTTTCGGCAAAGTCTTCAACGAAGGCACCGAGTTCCAGCGCGACGGGTCGCAATTTGATGCGCTGTTTGAAGACGGTGACACCTATCAGATTGGCAATATGCAGGCCTTCGCGATGTATACGCCCGGCCACACGCCCGCCTGCATGGTACATGTGATGGGTGACGCGGCCTTTGTGGGCGATACCCTGTTTATGCCTGATGGTGGCTCTGCGCGTTGCGACTTCCCAGGTGGCTCAGCAGAAGAGCTCTATGAAAGCATTATGAAAGTGCTGGCATTGCCGGACGAGACACGGCTGTTCATGTGCCACGACTACGGCCCCAATGGGCGCGATATTCAGTGGGAGACCACTGTCGGCGATGAGAAAGCGCACAACATCCACGTAGGCGGCGGCAAGACGAAGGAAGAGTTCGTTCAGTTCCGCACCGAACGCGATGCGCAGCTGGATATGCCAAAGCTGATCATCCCGTCCTTGCAAGTGAACATGCGCGCGGGCGAGGTGCCGACCGACAAGGAAGGCAACCCGATGCTCAAAGTGCCCGTAAACGGACTGTGAGGAGCAAACAGATGGATATCAAGAAAATCACAGACAAAACCTCTGTCACTCCACAGATCACAGCTGAGGATATGGACGCGATCAAGGATGCGGGTTTCCGCGCCATTATTTGCAATCGCCCAGACGGCGAAGGGGCGGATCAGCCAAATTTCGAAGAAATTGAGGCGGCTGCAAACGCCGCTGGGATCAAAGCTGCTTATGTTCCGGTGCAATCGGGGATAGTGCAGGACACAGATGTCGATGCGTTTGGTACAACGCTTGCCGATCTGCCACGCCCGGTGCTGGCTTATTGCCGGACAGGGACGCGGTCGGCAACGCTTTGGTCCTTTCATGAAAGTAAGAAGCGGCCCATGCCCGAAATCCTCGCGGCGACCAAAGCTGCAGGCTATGACATGAACGGCGTGGCCAGACGGATTGCGAATGGGGGCAAAACCCCAACTGATACCGGCGACGCCCAGTATGACGTGGTGATCGTTGGTGGCGGTGCTGGCGGTGTCTCTGTGGCAGCCAGCCTGCAGACTCGGAAATCGAACCTGTCGATTGCCATCATCGACCCTGCGGACATTCACTATTACCAGCCTGGCTGGACGATGGTCGGCGGCGGCATCTTTGAGGCGTCTGATACCGCCAAGACCATGGGCTCGCTCATTCCGCGTGGCGTGAAATGGATCAAGTCAGCGGTGGCTGCGTTTGAGCCTGAGAACAACGCAGTCATCCTCGATGGGTGTCGGGTCGTGAAATACGACCGGCTCGTCGTCTGTCCCGGATTGAAGCTGGATTGGGAGGCGGTTGAGGGCTTGGAAGAAACGCTCGGGCGCAATGGCGTGACCTCAAACTACCGCTATGACCTCGCGCCCTACACTTGGCAATTGGTGCAAGAGCTGAAGGAAGGCCGCGCGCTGTTTACCCAGCCACCGATGCCGATCAAATGTGCTGGTGCGCCGCAAAAGGCGATGTATCTGTCCGGCGATGCCTGGTTCCGCAACGGGGCGCTTAAAGACATCGACATTCAGTTCATGAATGCAGGCGGTGTGCTGTTTGGCGTAAAAGACTACGTGCCAGCTTTGGAGAAATACGTAGAGAAATACGATGCGACGCTGAACTTCTTCCATAATCTGGTTGCAGTGGATGGTCCGGCCAAGACTGCCACCTTCAAAATTACCAAACCCGATACGGACCCTGAGACCGTCACGGTCGATTTTGACATGATGCATGTCTGCCCGCCGCAGGTCGCCCCTGACTTCATCCGCGTGTCGCCGTTGGCTGATGGGGCTGGCTGGGTCGACGTTGACCAGGCCACGCTGCGCCACAAGAGCTTCGACAACATCTGGTCGCTTGGTGATGTGATGAATGCGCCGAATGCCAAAACGGCTGCTGCAGCGCGCAAGCAGGCACCGACGGTCGCAGACAATATCGTGGCCGATATCGCGGGCCGCTCGCCCACGGCTGCCTATGACGGCTACGGCTCATGCCCGCTGACAGTCGAACGCGGTAAAATCGTGCTGGCTGAATTCGGCTACGGCGGTGTGCTCAAACCCAGTTTCCCATCCTTCCTTCTGGACGGAACAAAGCCGACACGATTGGCGTGGTTCCTGAAGGAAAAGATGCTGCCGCCGATCTATTGGAAAGCCATGCTGAAGGGCAAGGAATGGATGGCCAAGCCTGAAAAACTCAAAGTCGGGGCGGAGTAAGCCTTGATGACCTGACGCGCGCACGTCCCCTCCCTGTTGCGCGCCTCTGGCGGGTGAGCTCATGCGCGAACAGATGAGCTCACCCCCCCTCTTTGGATAATATCATGACCCAACTTTTACGCCGCTACATGCCGGTCTTTGACTGGGGGCGCACCTACGACCGCAAAGCGTTTTCCAACGATATGATAGCAGCGGTGATCGTAACGATCATGCTGATACCGCAAAGTTTGGCCTATGCGCTCCTGGCTGGCCTGCCGCCCGAGGCGGGGATCTATGCCTCCATCGCGCCTATCGTGCTCTATGCACTTTTCGGCACCAGCCGCGCTTTGGCGGTTGGGCCGGTCGCTGTTGTTTCGCTGCTGACGGCTTCTGCCATCGGTCAGGTCGCAGAACAAGGCACAGCGGGATATGCGATTGCGGCGCTCACGCTGGCCTTTCTATCGGGCGGTTTTCTGGTCCTGATGGGCGTGTTCCGGCTGGGATTTCTCGCGAACTTTCTTAGCCACCCGGTGATTGCAGGGTTCATCACCGCCTCGGGCATTCTGATCGCAACCAGCCAGGTGAAACACATTCTTGGCGTCTCGGCGCATGGCCATACGCTGCCAGAAATACTGTTGGCTATCGCGGCCAATCTGAACGAGGTGAACTGGATCACAGTCATCATTGGCGTGACGGCGACGGCGTTCTTGTTTTGGGTTCGCAAGAGGCTGAAACCATTGTTAAAGCGGCTTGGGGTCTCAGCGACTATAGCTGATATTGCGACCAAGGCGGGGCCTGTTGTCGCCGTGGTTGGCACGACTGTCGCGGTTTGGGCGTTCGATCTCGCGGGACAAGGTGTCAAGGTTGTGGGCGCTGTCCCACAAAGCCTCCCGCCACTGACACTGCCCGGCTTCTCCCCGGACCTTTTGCAAGCGCTCTTGGTGCCTGGGATCCTGATTTCGATCATCGGGTTTGTTGAATCGGTCTCTGTTGCCCAGACCCTCGCCGCCAAGAAGCGCCAGAGGATCGACCCTGATCAAGAATTGATCGGTCTGGGGGCGGCGAACCTTGGGGCGGCCTTCACGGGCGGTTACCCAGTGACCGGTGGCTTCGCGCGATCCGTGGTCAACTTCGACGCAGGCGCGGAAACCCCAGCCGCCGGGGCCTTCACCGCTATTGGTCTTGCAATTGCAGCCGTCTCGCTCACACCGCTGGTCTACTACCTGCCCAACGCCACGCTCGCGGCAACGATCATCGTTGCGGTACTGTCACTTGTTGACCTGTCAATCCTGAAGAAAACATGGACCTACAGCCGCGCCGATTTCACGGCCGTGGCCGCGACCATCGTGCTGACCCTAGCGCTCGGCGTGGAAGTTGGTGTTGCGGCGGGGGTGATTACGTCCGTCCTTCTGCACCTTTATAAAACATCAAGACCCCACGTGGCTGAGGTCGGTCGGGTCCCCGGCAGCGAACACTTTCGCAACATTTTGCGCCACGAGGTCGAGACCGACCCGCGCGTGCTTTGCCTGCGGGTGGACGAGAGCCTCTATTTCGTCAACGCACGCTTTCTGGAGGATCTGATCCAGTCCCGCGTCACCGAAGGCTGCAGTATCGCGCATGTCGTCTTGATGTTCTCTGCGGTTAATGAGGTGGATTATTCCGCCCTCGAAAGCCTCGAGGCAGTGAACACGCGCCTTAAGGATATGGATGTCGGCTTGCATCTGTCCGAGGTCAAAGGCCCCGTGATGGATCGTTTGAACCGGTCGCACCTGATCGATGATCTAAACGGCCAGATATTCCTGTCACAGAACGACGCATGGACCACCCTGGCAGATCACCCGCGCGCCGCAGCACAGTAGAGCTCAGCACATGACAAAATCATACAGAGGCCCATTTATGCGCCCTTTAATCCCACGCAAACTTGAGCATATCGCCTTCGGCTTTCTTTTGTCCTGTTTCATGTCGCTTCTGATTTCTGGCGTGGCAACATTTCTGGCAGTCGGCTTCGCACCAGGTTTTGTAATGAGTTGGCTATCCGCATGGCTACCATCCTGGGTCATTGCCTTTCCCACAGTCCTCGTTGTCGCACCTATAGTGCGACGTATTCTGCATCGTTTCGTTGTGATGGACGGAGCTTGATAAGGGGCGACAAGGTTGCCCTTGGTCAGAAGCGAGGCTAGGCGCAGCCCAAGATGCCAATGGCCGCTCTTCGTGCTGCCATGCGGCCGCAATAAGCAAGCAAATGCAGCGACTTTAACGCTGCTTGCACGCGCAGCGAAAACTTAAGACTTCCGGTATGGGCTCTTTCGACGCATTCGTTGCGTTTTGCACGAACGGCCGCTTTCAGTTTCGCAGCGCATTGAAGGAAAGTCTTTGAGTCGCAAAAGGTAAGAGTGGTGTGTCATCCAATTTGCCGGTTGTTCAAAATCAGTGACTTAGCGAAGTGAAAAAGGAAGAACTATGTGTCGCTCCACAGTTGAACGTCAGATGACTTTGACCTTTGCGTCATAAATTGACCTGACCCGTATCCTGCCCCTGTGGGCCTGTTTCGTTGATCTGACTTCCGTTTCCGAAAATCAGGGCTGATTTGAAGGTCAGACGGCGAAGCCGCCTGCTCCTGCAAATCTGCCGCGTGGCGAACGCGGAGGGGGGCGAGACAGGACAAATCGACAAGGTTGGTGCGGCCCGCAGCGGAGCGTAAGCGTTGCATCCGACCCCCCTAATCAGCCTCTGACACGGTCATGCCTGTCATGACATACTGCCGCAAAACAGCACGAGGCGGCAATCATGGGGCAATTCCCACAATCTTTCG
>CALKJA010000103.1 GCA_937995865.1 uncultured Paracoccaceae bacterium
CAAACGACCCCACAGTGCTTTGGGCTATCACCCACCCGCCCCGGAAGCCATCGTCCAGATGGACCAAAGGCCGATCATGCACTAACAATCAAATTGGACCACTCAGGTGGGCCTGATCACCAGCCGCGCATAAAGCGCCGGGATTTCCTGCCACGGCGTGTGTGGGATCTTCTGTGGTTTTGTGTGATCAACGGCCCCCATAATGAAAACCGCCCGGTCTGCGGCATCGTGCTGGCAATCGCGCCCCATCATCCTGCTGTTGCGTAGAATGATTCGGATCCGCTATAGAGCCTTTTGAGCTATGGGGTGCTTGGTTTTCCAGGTCGGCTTTAGTGCGTCTGCGATATCATCCGGGTAAATCAGAGAAAGCCTCTTCGCCCCCATTGGGAGAATACGTGCTTCTTGAGAGGCGACAGCTACCGGCCAGACTTCCCGTCATTCTTGAGTGTTTCCTTAAAGCCATCAAACACCACAAGCGCGGCGTCTCGGAATGTGGGGCTCAAGGCGCTCAAGCGCGGCCCTTGCGGCTTCCTGCTCCCTATTGCGGGCCTTTATTGGGTACATGCCCTGCTTGGCTTGCGCACGGGCTTTGTCACGGGCTGACCGGGCGTCTGCGAGACTTACCGCAGGCCATGAGCCTAGGCCAATCTCGCGGCGCCTGCAGCGCAGCATGAAGCGAAACACCCAACCGCCTGCCAGCCCTGACTTGTGGAATATCAGGCCGCCGCCGTCTTGATGTTTCCCGTCACCTATGGACTTGATCTTTGCTGCGGAGAGCTTCTTTTCCATTCCGTTCCCCAATCTATCCCCCAAATGAAGCTGCATTTTGGTGCCGTAATGTGCGGCAATCTGCAGCAAACTCGGATCGAGGGTGTTGGGGTATGGAAAATTTTTTGCGCGCAATGTGCCAACTTCTGCGGCAAACCTTTGGTGCGCCCCGACTGCACCACTTGGCATTTCCCTGCCTTAGAATTTCGTAGAGCGTTGAACCGAAACGGTACGCCGGCGTTCAAGACGCTGCGCCTTTTGGCGCTTGAGGGAGCCGTGAGGGATATTTTTTGCGCCAGTCCGAAGTAGCGATCGCAAAATAGCTTGCACAATCCGGTCTCAAACAAACGGCGATGACGCGTGCGGGCGGCACAGAGAAAATGTGCCTGCATTTTCCGCGGTACAAAAGCTGAAGGGATACCAAGCGTATCCGAATGTGCCGCCCTTCTATCCTTTGTGGCACAGGCAAAACACCCGGAATCCAGTAGAACCAGTGCAACCCCGACGATTGCGGGAACCGCTACTCAGCGCAAGCAATCCGAAAGAGAGCGGAGAATTGTAGTCGGCAAATAGCCGGGCCCTTGCATGCCTATCAGATAGCCGACCGGGCGATTTTGTACCCGTTGTTTTGTAAGTTTTGGAGAAACGAAGATGCCCGCCGGTACATACACCTTCACGATGTATAATATCACAGGAAGCGGTAACGGAAGCTTCAACGTTGATAGTTCGTTCACTGTCACGGTTTTTGATTCCGATGACAATTTGGGTGTCGGGGATGATGCGCCCGTAACGGAAACTGGTGCAGCTCCAATTATTCAATCGCTCGGCGCGGGCGCGCCTCCCGGCTGGAATGTCGGAGAGACATTCTACTTTGGCGGATCGCGTGGAATCGAGCGCGGATCACCAACGGATGACTTTCTTGTTCCAAAGGTCGGCGGAAGTTGGGAAACGTCAGTCGCTCTTTACAGTCTGCCCGGTGCGTCAGTTCCATTGGTTGTTGGGCAAAGCTACGTGCGCCGAGGCGCGGCAGGCAATGTGAATGAAGAAATAGTCCCCTGCTTTGCGCAAGGAACACGGATCGAAACCAAATATGGTGAAGTGGCAGTCGAAGACCTTGAAGTTGGTGATCTTGTCAGAACCATTGATAATGGTTTCAAACCGCTGCGCTGGGTCGGATCCAAGACCGTTACTGTAAACGCCCGGAATGCGCCCATCGTTTTTGAGAAAGGGGCGATTGGAAACCACTCTACGCTTAAGGTTTCTCCGAACCACCGAATGCTGCTTTCTGCTCCGCAAAACGAACTCCTATTTGGTGAAGCAGACGTGCTCGCGCCCGCCAAAACGCTGACCATGTTAAAGGGTGTTCGGCGGGAAAAGCCTGCAACTATAACCTATGTGCACATATTGTTCGATCAGCACGAAATCGTGGTCAGCAATGGCGCACCGACCGAAAGTTTCTTCCCAAGCACCTTTGCGATGTCCTCTCTGGATCAGGACAGCCGCGATGAGGTGCTATCGTTGTTTCCAGAGCTAGTGAGCGAGGTGCCGCATGGCTTCGTTACAGCGCGCATGTGCGTGACAGCCTCTGAAGCGACCCTGTTCAGGGAGGTGTTTCAGTAGCGCAGAGTGTAACGATTGTGGTTCAGTGTAATTATCACACCCTCTTCATCCACGGGTCTGGAAGCGCACCAGGTTTGTGATCTTTTGTAAACGAAAACGGCGAAAGCGGAACGTTCATGGAGCTCCAGATTTCGCAATCGGAGGTGTATTCAAGGAATTAGCCTAAATAGGGCCTAAGCGTTTGGTGGCTTTGGCAGTAAACCCGCCCTTCGCAGTGACGAAGGGCGGGTTTCTATTTTTGGGGCCGTGTTTCAGGACCTCGGGTTCAACGCCCTAAGGCGGGCTCGTATGCCCCCTCAGGGCTTGTTTTCGAAGTTACTTCACCAACGCCTTTGCTTGGGAGACCCAGTTGTCGCGGCTCGCACGGCCTTTAAAGCCTTCTAGGTTGTCGTTCACCCAAGCTTCTTGCGCAGGTGTCCATGCCGCGACTTGGTCAAAATGGAAGTAGCCGAGGCTATTGAGAAGTTGTTCCATCGCCGGGCCAACGCCGTTGATTTCCTTGAGATCGTCAGCAGAGCCATTGCGCGGCGCTGAGAGACCTTGGGGCTTTGACGCCACTCCTTCAAATGCGGGTGCTGCTTTGCTGTTCCGGCAAGCTGCCAAATCGATGGCTAGTTGATCATTCTCGCGGCGCAAAGCATCGCGCTCTGCTTGCAAAGCAGCCGTATCGCCCGCTGCGCTATCGTCAGCAGAAGTCACATCAAGCATGCCTGATTTGAACAGCAAGCCGGCTCCGACCGCACCAAGAACAGGCGCAATGACAAACAGAGGTAGCTGCACGAGCGAATACCAGCCAGAGAACAAGGCCGGGCCAAATGAGCGGGCAGGGTTCACCGACACACCTGTTACGTTTATCCCAACAAGGTGAATGGCAACCAGCGTCAAGCCAATAGCAAGCCCAGCAATCGCTGCCGGGGCCGAGGAGCTTGTTGCGCCAAGAATAACAACCATGAACAAGAACGTTGCGACCAGCTCAAAAATGAATGCTGAGAAAAGTCCGTATTCGCCAAGATATCCTTTCCCCCAGCCG
>CALKJA010000104.1 GCA_937995865.1 uncultured Paracoccaceae bacterium
GGCGTTCAAACTTTACCAGGTGGGGAATTGTTCAATGGCCGCTAGTTTGGGGATCAAAGACACGCCGGATTTTCGTCAGGCATGGCTTGATGGTGCAACGCTTCGCCAGATGGCTGAAATGCTTGGGTGCTCTGCGGTGACCATTGCGCGCAAGGCCAAGCAATTTGGTTATCCCCCGCGCCACAATCCCACCAAAGCAAACAAGCCGATCCCGAAAGATACACCGCAAACACACCCGCAGTTGCGCGTTGTGCAGGTGTCTGATGTGGGTATTTACAGCGGTACAGTCAAAAAGAGCCCGGTGTCGTTGCCGGTCGAACCATGGGGCAGTGAGGCCGAGCCTGTATCTGAGAGGTCATTGCGTGCTGGGTGGCGTGAAGCCGTCCAGATGATGCTGGCAGAGGGTTTTGGTGCCGAGGATATAGCAATCAAGCTGCTCTGTGACCCGATTGACGTTCGTTATGAGATCAAGCGCCTGCGTGAGGCGGGCAAGCTGGCCAGCATCTACGGGGTGTCTGCAAATGGCTGATGGATCAAGGGACATTAATTCAGACGATGACGCAGCGATACAGGGCCAAAGGGCTATTCGTATGGCCGTCAGCAGGCGGTTTGATGAGATCGTTGCCGACAAGGTGGCCGCGCGTAGGCTGTTTGAGCGTCGTGAGCAGGCCGCAAGGTTCATTCTTGACGGTCTGGACGGCGGTGATTGGCTTGAAGTATCTGCCCAGATCGCACGCAAGCTGACTGAACAAGAGCGAACAGCGCTTTTGATTACCGTTGTGAAGTCGCTACCGGATGAGATTTCATCACAAGCACTGGATGCACTCTTTGATCCCGGCGTGCCGATGTATGACGCCAAGGAGCAGATGCACGCTGCCAACTTTTGGGCCGATCAGGCCAGTCCGGCTGAAATACGTGCCTTTGTGTCGGCTGGTATCAAAAGAATGCCGCCAGAGACCCGCCAAAGCATGCGGACGTGGCTCAACAAGGGGGAAACCCCATGACAACCCCACAAGATGCCCTCCTGAACGTCTCCGCGCGGCTCTGTGCGTCTGACGACTGGCAAAGTCCGTTAGTGAGGGGCGATATCAAGCGTCTGGTCGCTATTGGATGGAAAAGCATGACTGCCAGCGAGCGCCGGGCCTTTATCGGGTGCCTGGATGCCGACAACAAGCTGACGAAGCCGATCAAGCGCGTTCCGAATGATGAGTTGGAAATGCTGACGATCATCAAGGATTGGCAGAAGGTCATCGCAAACGTGTCATCGGATGATCGGAGCTTTGCCTTGTCGATCATGAAGGCGCGCGGTCGTGATGGTTGGTGGCCGTCTGATGCGCAAGCCGCGAAGATGAAAGGCTTATGGCTGGAGCGGTCCATCGAAGGCGGTGAAGTGGAGATAGTAGAATGAAGAACACCCCCGACAGTTAAGTCGAGGGTGTCACGGCCTTGGATGTGGATTTATGTCGTCCCCTTACCACATCCTGTTGATAATATATCGGGCCACACAAAACAAGGGGGTGACCACGGTTTTTCAGGGTTCCCGTGCCAAACCCGACCAAAGTGATCTGGCCCCGCCTATTGGAACTATGGGGCAATGAATAAAAATCGCTGGCAATGGTGACCCCTTCTAACCAGCGGCCTTGGAAGACGAAAAAATATCCGGCACCACCGGACGGTCCATAGCAAGGCGGATGAGGATAACCCGGTTGGTCCCGGTATGCTTCGCCGCTTTGTCACACAGCCGAGAATGTGTGAGCAAGAGCGCTGGAAACAGCGTCGGTCCACGGACCAAGGATAACCGAGTATTGGTGCTTCGGCACGGGCCTAACCAAGCCCCCTTGTGATCCCTCCTGATGGGGTCTCCAAGGCAAGAAAGGGGCGGAGCTATGGTTGAACTGAAAAAGGGCAAGTGTAACGAATGACTGATCCGAAATTTCTCAAGGACGTGCAATCCGCTGGCTGGTCAGTTCAGTCTGTGACTGAGGGTGGCTGCGTTGCGCAGTGTCCTACGTCTGGCTGTTCGATGCGGGCGATGATCTCTGCGGGAAAGCAAATTCCAAAGCGCCAAGTTGATCAAGGGCCAAGCCAAGATATTGAGATAGGCGGATATGACGAGGCTCGGCGTATTCTGAGGGAAAAGCGCCGCGGTCTGGCCCTGACGATCGGCGAAATGGAGATTGTGTCGGGGATCGCGTGCGACCATGCCGCCAAGTTTGAGCGTGATGACTATTCGAAGCCGCCGCATGTGCAGACGTTTATCGAATGGGCCGCGTCCCTCGGTTATGAGGTTGTGCTGCGGCCCACTGATCTGCCGCCCATTACTCTCCGTATGATATCCGAGACTCGTGATCGAGTGGCAGCTCGTCAGCGACGATTTGAACTTGAGCGGCAACGCGATGCTCGGCCAGGTGCTCTAGCCTCTGCGCGAGTTGTGAGATCTGGTAAGTGAGATTGGCCAGTGTTTGCGTGACCTGTGATAGGTCCGCCGCCAAGTTCGTCCAGGCCTGCTGCTCTTTGTCGTCGTCGTAGACGTTGGCCCACTCCTGCATAAGCATGATGATAGTTGCCGGGACACGGTGCTGACGGCGCCAACCAAAGTAGGTCGGCCGCGTAACTCCAAGATGCTGGCAGATCGTGTCCGCTTTGTTGGTGCTGTCGGGCCACAGTTCAGTTGCAAGCTGGTCAAAGTGCAGGGTTTTGTCCTCTGCTGGCATTTTGCCAAGTTCATCTATTGTCAGCTTTCGCATTGATCTGTCCAATCACTTTTCTTGGTATTGCGGGCAGGCTGTTGGCTGATCATCATTAAATGGGCCCTCAACTCTAACCCTCGGGATGCATGTTGAGGCAATCGAAGGATTTCGTGGCCCAAATACTGGTGCCATTGTGTCCCACCACCCGCAGGTCATGAAATGCTTTACAAAACCTGCTGCTCCTTCGCTCTCGCGCAGGTATTTGCACCCAACGCATGGGGCTTTTCTATAAGTTTTCCCATCTTCTCGGATGGGGTCTTTTGAAAGGTCTCCGGTAAACTCTGTCATTGATCTGTCCTTGTCTGGTTGGTATGGGGCGGATGTTCCTATCTGGGAACTCGGCTCCGCCCCGGTTCGGCACCTTCACGGGTGTAGGGGTGGGGTCACCCAATCCCCCCAAGTGATTTGACTGGCTGCAGGGCCACCACGCCAGCCCCTGAGGCGTCCAGTAGCTTCCGGGCCTTGCCCATGGTCGCAAATAGCCTGTCAGCGTCCTTACGCACGCTCTGAGGGGCTCCCGCGAGGGCAATCCGTAGAGTTTTGATGTCGTCACGGTGCAGCATGACCGGCATTGCATCGCTTACGGCTGTCTGTGGCCGTGTGGGGAGTGTGTGAATTGTCATGTCTGATTCCTTATCTGGTTTGTGCCCGGTTCGGTGGGCGGTCGATGTCCAAATGCAAAACGTTCTATTCGCTAGGTACGAAATGCATTCGTGATCATGATTAATGTTACTTGTCGTCCTCTTGTTCTGAAATAAAGCGCTCAATTGTAGACACACGCCAGCGACTGGAGGTGCCCAGCTTGATCGGCTTCGGAAACTTCCCATCCGCGACCCAGCGATAGATTGTGGGGTGGGCAACGTTGAGCCAATCGCAAACCTCTCCTATTTTCATCAGTCTATCGAATTGATGGTCTGTCATAGTGCTTCCTTTCTGGTTTGGTTTAGAAGGTGTTATTCGTACTGTCTCGATACAGCATCCATAAGATCATCCGTGAAATGATCATCCGTGATTTCCCCC
>CALKJA010000105.1 GCA_937995865.1 uncultured Paracoccaceae bacterium
ATACTGACCTAAACTCGCCAAAATTCTATAGCAGATCAATCGTAAACGACATCTTTCTGTATTTTCGTTTTCCAACGCGGAACGAGTTCTCCAGTATTCCATTCATAGAGCCATCCGACCAGCTCGCCCGATTGCTGGTCGAGGATTCGCTTAACTGCGTGCGCATGAAGTCTTTTGGGCTCATTACTGACGGGCCGAGACTCCCGCACCCCACTAGGAGCTCTGAGAATTACCGTCGCGCCGACGCATCGTGTGGTTTCTTGCAAGTCTATAGCCATAGTGTTGCCCCCAGGATTATAGGTTCTGCCCAAAAGAATATCTTTAGTATGTCGGCGGGTATCAGCAGTGAACCGCTTCGCGTTTCAGTTGTGCTTACAATGCATGCTACTGCACGATAAACTACGCAAAGGGGCGCAAAACTACGCGAAAAAGGCGTGCAAGTAATTGATTAAGAACGGTAGATTTTTTGCCGCACCGCAGAAGAGCGAGGACAATTTTAAGCGGGTTTTTGCTCGTTTGGCGGCAGCAGGTGCAGGGAGGCCAGTCGACAAAGACGGCTTCGCTGACGGGCCATGGACACCTGAGTCTTTGGCGGAGGCGATTTCTGCCATCGATGGCAATCGTGGTGGGGTAGAACTGCGTTCGGTTCAAGTCTGGTTTCAGGACAACGACAACGGCATCAGCGACACAAACCTTCGGTGGCTTGCCCGAATTTTTGGATGTGGTGATCCAGAAGCAACCAGTGAATGGCAGACAGAGCTGAAAGCCGCAAAGGAACGGCTGGCCAGTGAGAGACGTACGAAGCGGCAATCCAAAAGTGTTGAGAAGATCGAAAACCCGTCTGTTGTTTCCAACGTGTATGACGTTCCTATGGGGGAACCGGGTTTTTCGTCTGGTTCGTCCAAACCGAAAGATGTCATTTACGAGGATGATCAACCTGTTATGCGGGGCGTAAGCTTAGCCCTTCGTTCTGAGGGCGTCTTTAGCGGCCCGAATTCATTGCTTATGCCGATCGTCATTTGGGGTGGCCTTGGCATTCTATGGTTCCTCGCAATCAGCCTCGGCGTGCACAGCGTTACGTACAGCCCATCTGAAGGAATCGACAAGCAGGTTGGGTTCATATGGTCGCCGGGATGGAATATTGGCGAGCCGATTTTCCTTCCGATCTACCTGATTTTATGTTCGTCGCTTGTTACCACTTGGAAACAAACGAACCGTCATAGTCTTTTGACCTCCGGTGGCATTTCTGGTGTCGACGGGTGGCACAGAAAGATCACGCGGTTCACTTCGTCGTTTTGGGCGATCCTTTTTATCTGTGTAGTGTTGATTTTCGTTGTCCAGTGGTTGGGTGTCTACTTGTTGCCATTGCAGGAAGGATCCGATGACGTGCCGATGATTGACTGGATGCTGATAGCACTTGTCAGGCCCGAGGTACTTTCAACCGATCAAGCGATCTTTGTATCGTTCTTGGGGTTCTTTTATTCCGGCATCATCTATTGGTTTCTCTTCACCGGATCGCTTTTCCTTTTTATTGTTTCACGTGATTTTGCCGACATTGGTTCAGCAAAAGACGACCGCCACACACCGCACTACAACGGTCAAGTCGTCAAATTTGGGATGAAGATCATGGAGGTAGTGTTTCGCTGCACGATTCTTGGCATCATGGTCGCGCTGTCGATCAAATTGAATGCAGCCTACCTTGTGTCAGATGCCGAAAGCATCACGGGCTGGCTCTGGCATGATGCGTCGCTTCTCTTCGGCTATCGCTTAGATGGTTGGTCTTGGATCAACGGAAGCCCATCACCTTTTTTTACCAGCTTTCTACTCCTTTTCTTGCTTTGTTTTGTGTTTGGCGCTTGCCTCGCACAGGTCAAAACAGGTTTTCAAAAGACCAATTTGTTCGATCAGGAGGCCAGTTATGCAAAGCAGGCTTGGTATCGCATGTATACTGTGCTTGGAATACTTTCGGCGGGGTACTTATTGATCGGCCAGTTTTATGGCTTCTCGGTCATTCTGGCGCTCAGTATCGCGGTCGCTCTGTCCAGTCTGCTTTGGAGAGTCGAACCAGTAAGCAAAATACCAAAGGGGAAGGATCAGCCATGAGAACGGCGCAAATACATACCGATATCTCTGTTGCGCCAAAGTCCGCGGAAGGCTTCATGGTCACAACGTCCGATGGAGTGGACATTCGAGTTGGCCTTTGGCGAACAGAGCAGGACTGCAGGGGCACGGTTTTGTTGTTCCCCGGAAGGGGCGATTACATCGAGCTATATGGTCATCCTGTTTCTGCACTGGTTGCTGCCGGCTTCAACGCGCTGGTGATAGACTGGCGCGGACATGGGCTATCTGGCAGAGTCGCGAACAACCCAAAAGTTGGCCATATCGGATCGTTTTCTGAATATCAGAACGACGTCAAAACGATGATTGAGTGCGTGGACGAACTGGAGTTGGAAAAACCGCTATTCGTAGTTGGCCATTCAATGGGGGCCTGCGTCGCCCTTCGGTCACTCATTGAAGGGTTGGAGGTGAAAGCAGCTGCATTTTCAGCACCGATGTTTGAGATTTACATGGCATCGTATGAGCGAGCAGCGGCATGGCCCCTCACCTGGTTTCTGCGCACCATTGGCAAAGGGCAGATGTATGCTCCGGGCTTTAATGACGACAGCTACGTGTTCAAGCACCAGTTCGAAGACAACAACCTCACGAATAGTCGTGAAGAATATGAACGTTGGATTATGCAAGGGACCAAGTGCCCGGAGCTTCACACGGGTGGACCAAGTATGGGTTGGCTCTACGCTGCCTTGAAGGAATGCCACGACCTTTCCAAACTGCCGTCCCCTGACATCCCTTGCCTGACGTTTTGCGGTGATAAGGAACAAACAGTCGGTGTCAGTGCAATTCGGGAACGTCTCGTCAATTGGCCAACAGGGCACTTAGAGCAAGTACACGATGCAAAGCACGAGCTTTTCCTAGAATTGCCTGAAGTTCGTGAAAAAGTCATAGGAAAAATCATTTCTTTCTTCTGTAGTTTCGAAACATCCCATTGAGGAATCTCTGCCGTGTGACGTGGGATTTTCTGGCTTTTCACTTTTTTTATGCATACGAGAAGGCAGCTTCTCGAGGTCGAAAATCAGCGCCTACTTGAGTGTAACGAATAGCACTTATTCGTCGCTTGGAGGGGTCAATTCCAGTAGAGGGCCCAACTGGATCGAACGTGCATATTCGGGCGCCTTGAAGAACAATAGCGGAACATGAAGTTTAGCCGCCGTTCGCTGCGTCGTCCACGAAAAAGCAAGTTGCGGACAAACCTGCCGTTCAGAGTTCGTTCTCAAAGATCCGGTTTTCGATTACTAGCAATAAACTCAAATCATCAACCAGAGCATCACGACCGCCATTCCCACCATCATCAAGTTTTCGGTAAGGCTCACAAACCCAAGCGGCACGTTTGAATCTCCACCGACGCAGGCGCATTTGAGCTCACGTTTGTCGATGTAGACGGCCTTGAAGACGCTAACGGTTCCAATGCCAGCAACGATAAGTGCTGCGGGAGCTGACACCCAAGTTAGGATCATGCCGGTCATGGGGTCGAGTGCGGCTGAGTGCTAAATCCCCCTCTAAGCGTTTTCCGCCTTCATTTTCCGCCACCGATATTCACCTGTGAGGATGATATGCGCCCAGCCGAGTGGTGAGATGTGCGCAAGAAGATACGCTGGTGTTTCCAACCCGGCCTTTTTTCGCGCGACGACCGCATAGCCGAGCTGCTTTGTATTCCAATAGATAATGATAGCGGTGAGCAGATTCAGTCCCGCGATCCGGAAGTGCTGCCCTTCGGTCGTGCGGTCGCGGATTTCCCCCTGCCGACCGATCCGCAGGGCGCTCTTTAGAGCATGATGCGCCTCACCCTTATTGAGACCGATCTGAGCGCGGCGCTGCATGTCGGTGTCGAGCAACCATTCGATGATAAACAGCGTGCGTTCAATGCGTCCGATTTCCCGAAGAGCGATTGCCAAATCATGTTGACGTGGGCGTGCCGCCAGTTTCTTCAGAAGTTGACTGGGCTGCATTCTGCCGGACAACATTGTGGCAATGCAACGCAGAACATCCGGCCAATTGGCAATGATCGTGTTTTCCCGGATTTTGTCACCCACCAAGCCCTTGATCTCATTCGGGACTCCATGGCGGTCAAAGACATGCAGCCGTTTCGAAGGCAGGTCCTTGATGCGCGGGATGAACCGATAACCGAGTAACGAAGTGGCCGCGAATACAAGATCCGTAAAGCCGCCTGTATCTGCGTATTGCTCTTTGACCCGTTTGCCGGACGGGTTCATCAGCAATCCATCCAGGATATATGGTGCCTCATTCACTGTTGCGGGGATGACCTGCGTGGCGAAGGGGCCATACTGATCTGACACATGAGTATAGGCTTTCAGGCCGGGCTCATGGCCATATTTTGCATTGATCAAATTCATTGCCTCGCCCTGTCGCGTGGTTGGAAAGAATTGCCCATCGCTGGAGGCTGTCTGCCCCGCACCCCAGTATCTGGACATCGGCAATAGCGCTTGCGTATCAATCACCATAGCCAATGCTCGATTGATGGCCTCACTTTCCACATGCCAGTTTGAAAGCCGTGCCAACTGGGCAAAGCTATGCGTACTGCTTGCCCCGGCCATCTTGCTCAGGCCGAGATTCAAGCCCTCTGCCAAAATAACATTCAGCAAACCAAGTCTGTCTTTACAGGGTGCTCCGGTGCGCAGGTGGGTGAAGGCTTCGGTGAGCCCGGTATCATTGTCCACGTCCATAAGAATGTCTGTGATCCGCACTTCTGGTAGGCGGCGATAGAGATCAAGTATGAGACTATCAGCTGCAGCAGGAACATCAGCTTCAAGGCGTTCGACGCGCAACCGACCATCAACAATGATCCCGCCGGGAAGAGTGCCATTCCTGACCGCCAACGCGAGTCTGCGCAACCCGTCTTCCAAACGTTGTTTGCGATCTGCGATCCAAACTTCCGGTTCTAGCGGCATCGAGAGCCCCATGGTCTGAGCTGCTTCGACCGGAACCAGGGCTTGTTTCAGATCGCTGTAGCGCCGGGAATGCGCGAGCCAGGCATCCCCGGATCGGAATGCCTCGCGCAGATGGAACAACACCGCGACAACCCAGAGCCTGTCCCAGTTGGTTTCAGGGTCGCGCAAGTGGCTCCGCCATTTTGAGCGAGGCTGGAGAAACGGTGCAGAACGTGGAATATCTTGTTTGTTCTGTAGGATTTCTGTTGCCGCAAGCAACGGCTCGGCCACATTTGCCCCGGTTATATCCAATGCTGCCAGCATCCGTGGGGCATAGAGCTTGAAGCGATGATAGCCCTTTTCGACATAGGCCAACGCATCTGCCTTGACGGTTTTACCGAGCACCCCGGCCGTCGCGACCAGATTTTCCAGAGTATTCCAGCCGCAGGAAGCGTCCACGGCAGCGGCAACAGCCACTTCATCCCCTTTGGCCAACAACAATGTCGCACCCAAGGTCTCGAACCCGGCCAGTGTGGTCGCGATTTCAGCATGAACTTCAAAGACGCGCGCATCGCAGATTCTCTTTGCCTCCCGCCAAATGGACCCCACGATCCGGTCGTGGGTTTCGACAACGGTATCTGCAATAGCGGCTGACCATTCCACAACGCAGGTGGCAAGTATGGCCAATCGGCGATCACTGGTGATACCCCGGAGCCCATCTGTAAAGTACCGTTCGCCTTGACGGCGCAGGCGCGCGATCCGGTGTGCAGGAATATCGCTCAGGATTGCCGGAGACAACGCCATCCGTTGCAGAAATTCCAATCGGTCGAGTTGACGATTGATGTCGGCAGAGTTCTTGCCCACCTCGAACTGCCGCAACCAGATGAACCGGCTGATCCGACCATCCACCTCTTCGCAGAGCAAGCTATCAAGGCATGCACGCATTTTTTCATCAAGATGAGCTGCAATGCGTGCCTCTACTCTTCGTTCGGCTGCTACCAATGCATCGGCACAGTGACGCTCAATTCTGGATAGACCGGGCAAAACAATCTGTCGACGTCGACATTCGTCCACGAACCCACGCACCATGCCTTCGCTAGATTGTGCGGCCTCGGCGTGCAGATCGAGCCAACGCTTCATCTGCTTTGCAGGCTTGCCCGTGAACATCTTGTATCTGTAAATCCTACGCAAAGCGTCAAGATGTTCGTAGCGCGTATTCTCTCTGGCGGCGTATGGCAGGAGATTGTCTGGTTTTAGTCCAATCTGGGCAGCTATAAAGCGCAAAACAGGCTCAGGGATCACTTCATCTGCGTTCAGCAAGCGACCAGGATACCGAAAGGCGCAGAGCTGAAGTGCAAAGCCAATCTGGTTTTCTGGTCGCCGCCGCGTGCGGATATGTTCAATATCCTCATCATCCAAGGTGTAGTGCTTCAGCAAAGATGCCTCATCGGTGGGAAGGTCAAAAAATGCCGCCCGCTGCCGCTCGGTCAGGACTGTTCGATGTGCCATGTTAAATTATGTCCTTTCGAATTAGCAGAGCACGCTTGATCAACCGGTGTCCGTAAGGGGTTCGACCAGCGGACGATTTTGCGGGTGCAGCAAACCACTCGGAAATAAATACAAACGGCGTCTCGTATAGATGGTACGATATTAATTGCACTGAGGGTGCCTTAAACGTACATATCTTTCATGACAAACACGCTTATTGGATATGCACGTTGCTCGACTGACAAACAGGATTTGACTGCGCAGAAAAAATCGCTGCTAGACTTGGGCGTCGCCGAGGACCGCATCTACACTGACCACGGATTAACTGGTACGAACCGCGCCCGCCCGGGGCTGGATCAGGCCATCGCCGCTGTTCGCGATGGTGACACCTTCGTTGTTCCAAAATTGGATCGACTTGCGCGATCAGTCCCTGATGCCCGTACAATTGCAGATCAGCTCGAAGCCAAAGGCGTAAAGTTGGCGCTCGGGTCGTCGGTCTATGATCCAGGTGACCCAATGGGAAAAATGTTCTTCAACATTCTGGCTACTTTTGCAGAATTCGAATCCGATCTGATCCGTATGCGCACCCGCGAAGGCATGGCCATCGCCCGCGCCAAGGGAAAGCTGAGGGGCAAACAGCCGAAGCTGTCCAACAAGCAGCAAAAAGAACTGTGCCGCATGCATGGCACCGGCGAATACTCAATCAGCGATCTGGCTGAAGTGTTCTCTGTGTCCAGACCGACCGTTTACAGGACGTTGAAGCGACACCAGACCTGACTTTCGCTGCGGGATGCACGAACTGGTAAGATGCGGACAAAGCCAACCTTAAACGATTTGCAACGAACCGCAGCCGCCGCGATACACCATCTTTTGTGCATCCGCGTTATGATATATTTGAGAAACCTGGGAGACAAAAGTATGCCGTTTCACATAGCTGGTGGTCGACAGGACGCGCGCGTTCCAATCAAGCACAACGAAATTTTTGTCCATTTAGACGGCGACCCGAAAAAGGTCAGTCTGGTCGACGAAAGCTCAGATGGCCGGTTCCCTGTGAGGTTTAATTTGGGCGGTAGCGGTCGCCCAGTTGATCCGACGCAAATGCCAACGCGATTACGCCGCAAGGGGAACAAAGGTCTCCCGCTATATGATGTGGATTCCATTTGGGGTAAAGGGCTTCTGGTCGTTGAACGTTTCAAAGAGGTTGTCGAAAGCTTTGAACCTGGTGTGCATCAATTCCTGCCGGTTCAAATTGAACAAGGCGGCAAGGTGATCGCGCAACGGCACATATTTTATATCTGCAATCGGCTGGATACGCTCGCAAAGCAATTATGCTCACCTCCGGTCGGTCCAGATGAAAGGTATCAGCCAATCCAAGATGGTAACGACAGACGCGTTTACGATTCATCAAAAATAGGAAATCATCATGCTTGGTGTGATCGTTATTCCTTGGGAACAATGACCAGCAATGCGTTATTCGCGGCGTTGGCCGCAGAAGATTTCACGGGGCTTGGCTTTAAAGAATACGACCAAGCATAATACGTTCCATATTTTTCAGGACAAGTATTCCATGGCGGCTTTCGATTCACTGAAAGCGGACCTTAGCTGCGGCACAGAAAACCGGTCGGATTGGGCTC
>CALKJA010000106.1 GCA_937995865.1 uncultured Paracoccaceae bacterium
TCGGCCTTCTCATCATCTTCCTGTCAGTCTTTTTGACCCTGACAACAGACAGCTTTGCATCCATTCAAAATATCTTTGACATGCTCAACAACCAGTCGGTTAACATCATATTCGCGGTCGGCCTTGTGGTTGTTCTTGTGGCGGGAGGGATCGATATTTCCTTCTCAGTTGCCGCTTCGGTCGCACAGTACGTTGTTGTAACATTGCTAGTTTCAATAGGCGGCGGAAATTGGGCCATTGGCCTGCTGTTGGCTGCTGCAACGGGAATCGGCTTGGGTCTGATCAACGCGTTCTTCATTCATAAGTTTCGGATCGTTTCGATCATCGTCACAATAGGAACGTTCAATGTGTTCTTTGGCTTGCTGATGTATTTGTCGCGTGGGCGGTCGATCTACACCATCCCTGACTGGCTATACGCACGTGTCTCGTTCTTTAGCGTTGTTTTGGAGCGCGGCTCGGCCACGCTGTACCTGCCAGTGCTAGCTATGGTCGTAATGGTTGTTGCAACATGGTTTATCCTTTCTAGAACCGGGTTTGGCCGTCAAATTTATGGCTTTGGCTCAAACCCGGACGCCGCACGTCGCTCTGGGATAAATGTCGCGCTGATCCAAGGGTTTGCATATGGCTGGTTAGGTCTTTGCGCTGGTATCGCGGGACTAATGCAGGCCCATATCGTGCGCGAGGTCGTTCCAAATGCCCTTTATGGCCGCGAGCTGGACATCCTCGCCGCTGTTGTCCTTGGCGGCGTAGTTTTGGGCGGTGGGCGCGGCACGGTGCTTGGGGCAGTGTTGGGTGTGATGCTGTTAGCGCTGATCCAGAACGGGCTCAACCTTTTGGGGATTTCACCCTTTGCCTTCAAAATGATCGTGGGTGTCATCATTTTGTGCGCCATCACGGCCACGAACCTTGACCGTATTCTTCCCCAATCACGCAGATCCACAAAGGGAGGCGCACCAGATGCGTAAGCTATTTCAAGGCTGGTCAAGCGACCGCATCGAGCTGACCGCGATGGTGGCATTCCTTGCTCTGTCGGCCCTGTGTTTCGCGGTTTTGGCCCCAAATTTCCTTTCGGTCGGCATTTTCCGTTCCATGGCTTTTCAGCTGCCTGAGCTTGGATTACTGGCCCTCGCAATGTTTGTTCCGATCATTGCGGGTGGTTTGAACCTCGCCGTAACGTTTACGGCCAATATTTGCGGATTAGCGGCTGCTTTCATCGTTCAGAAGTTCCTGTTGGAAACTGGCGGCCTCGCCTTGCCTATCGCGCTGATTGTCGCGCTTATGACGGGTCTGGTTATTGGCATTCTCGTCGGGGCAATGGTCGCCTATGTCGGTGCGCATCCGATCCTTGTGACGCTGGGCGCGATGATTTTCTTACGTGGTTTGGGTGAGTTACTGACCCGGGGCGGCGATATTTCCGGCATGCCCCCTGTGTTTGAGACCGTCGGCCACGGCACATGGCTTGGTGTTCCCATTCCAATGTGGATATTCCTCGCCACTGTTGCGGTGTGCTACTACATTATGCAATTCACCAAACTTGGGTTCTCGATCCATATGGTCGGCTCGAACCCTAAGGCGACACTGTTTTCCGGCATCGATGTGAACCGAGTTTTGGTATGGGTTTATGGGCTGTCGGGCGCGTTGTCAGGGCTTGCGGGGTTTTTGATGTTGGCGCGCTTTAATTCGGTGCGCGTGGGGCACGGCGAAAGCTATCTGCTGATCACGATCCTTGCGTGTTTTTTGGCGGGTGCGAATCCATTTGGCGGCTTCGGGCGCGTCTTGCCTTTGGCCGTTGGCCTGGTCAGCCTGCAAGTTATCGCATCTGGCATGAACCTGATCGGCGCGAGCCAGCACTTGGCGACAGCCGCATGGGGCGGATTTTTGATCCTTGTCATGGTCCTGCGCGCTCCGTTCCAGTCAAAGACTTGAAGGACCTGTTATGACCTATGTTCTCGGAATTGATGTGGGGTCCGGCAGCGCAAGGTGCGGCGTGTTTGATCAAAACGGCACATTGCTGGGCACGGCAAAGCAGACCATCGCCATCCACCGCCCCGCGTCCAACCGTGTTGAGCAATCCTCAACCGATATCTGGTCAGCGATTTGCGCCGCTACGAAGGAGGCGATTGCGCAGGCACATGTTGTGCCAGAAGACGTGGTCAGCCTGTCGTTTAGCGCGACTTGCTCGCTGGTCTTGCTGGATGAAAACCACGCGCCCTTGCCCCTTAGTAAGGGCGACACAGGTTGGAACATCATCATGTGGATGGACCACCGCGCAAGCGCCGAGGCCGATATTTGCAATGCAACAGGTGCGTCTGTCTTAAGCAATCTCGGCGGCGCGATATCCCTTGAAATGCAAATTCCCAAACTCATGTGGCTAAAACGCAAGCGGCCCGATCTGTGGGGAAAGCTGGGCTATGCTGCTGACCTGGCCGACTATCTGGGCTGGCGCTGTACAGGCCAAAACGAACGCTCAATTTGCACGGTAGGATGCAAATGGACATATGACGCCGACAATGGATGTTGGGATGATCAGTTTCTCAATCAAATTGGGCTCTCTGACTTGCGTAAGCGTGCTACCTTGCCCAACACGGCTTGCGAGATTGGTGCCCCCCTTGGAGCATTGACGGAATCCGCAGCAACTGATCTTGGCCTGACGACCCAGTGCCACGTTGCAGTTGGATTAATTGATGCGCACGCGGGCGCTCTCGGAACGTCCGGGCTGTTTGCCGATGATGCGCCAGAAACACGGCTCGCTTTGATTGCTGGCACATCGAATTGCCATATCGCCCTAACGAAAAGTCGCATCGAAGTATCTGGTGTCTGGGGCCCGTATTATGGGGCAGTCCAAAGCGGGCTATATGCACTCGAAGGTGGGCAAAGTGCGACCGGAGCGATGCTTGACCAGATCGTTGCCTTGTTTGCAAGCGCGCGACATTACGGGGAAACGCCTCATGGCAAAATATCTGAGACGTTGATCGAGCGTATGGCAACAAACCCTGATCAGGGGAATTGCGTCATGGTCTTACCTGACTTTATCGGCAACCGCTCGCCCTATGGGAATCCCGACTTACGTGGCGCAATCATGGGGCTAACATTGGAAGCTCCGGATGAGACCTTTCTTAAGGTCTATTGGGCTGCATGCGCCAGCATTGCCTATGGAACGCGTCAGATCATTGATGCGATGCGGGCACATGGAGTTCCGATTGACAAGCTACACTTGAGCGGTGGCCACGCCCAATCTGCGCTGTTGGTGCAGATGTACGCCGATGCCACTGGTTGTGATGTGATTGTTGCCAAAACACCTGAGCCTGTCCTGCTGGGTGCTGCAATCGCTGCGGCAGCACCACTCGGGGTTGATTTTCCAATCTCTCGCGGAAGCACGGTTCGTAAAGCCCAGACTTTTTCACCGAATCCATGCGCAACAGAAATGCACACTGCGCGCTACGCGATATTTTGCGCCCACTATGAAGGTCACGCAGGACCGCTGACGATGCCTATCGCAATCCACGCATAACCAAACACACAGGATATCCAGTTGACCATGACGACTGGCCAAACGGAACGATTTTGTCGCGCTTGCCAAGACGTTCCCCGGCCTCGCGATTGACGTAGTTGAAACTACAGGCCATGGGCGTCCGGGTGCGGCGATGGGGATGGCTGACTTTGCTAAGGTCCTTGACGCTAATTCCCTTCGCTTTGACGCCAGCGATCGTAGCTGGCCGGATCTTGATCGTACTATTTTGTCCAACGGTCACGCTTCTATTCTGCTTTGCATCTAATAGGCGTCAAGGACGACAGAATAGACGATATCAATGTGTTCAGCTAAGCAGGGTTGAAGACGTTAGGTTATTCCGAGGCCGGCTATACTGCCGGTGTCGAAACGACCACACCTCAAGCTCTGCAATCTGAATGTCTTGCATGACATGAATTCCATCACGATGGATGGTGGCAAGGCGCACTCTGTCATTGAGGACAAAGCTGCCAAGCTCAAAGCAATCGGTTGGCATGTCTTTGAAGCGTGCGGCCATAGGCACGGCGATATTGATGACGCATTGGTCGCCATTGGATCAAGGGGCGCTGCTGCGAGGCAGGCATGGATCAAGCGGACCGAACGCTTGCCTGCCTGCGGCTTAGAGGAGCTCTATCGTCGCCTAAACGCGCGTCAGTCAATTTCGTCCATCCTCCATGAGGAGGGCAAAGGCCGGCTGGAGAGGTGCATCAGCTTCGGTTTCGGCTCGCAGAGCCAGCCAAATGGTGCTTGAGGTATTGATCCACTAATTGCCCGAATTGACCGAAGGTTCTGCCGATCTTTCCGGCTCCAATCTGACCTAGCCCGCGGCAACGGACGCACCGTTTGGCTCCACAACTTCTGGCGGCTACATCAATTATGGTGTACATGAGTTTTCGATGGATATTGCAATGTACGGCCTGGCAGTGCACGGCGCACTTGGTCCGTAAGACGGCGCGTTTCTGGTTTTCTCGGATTACATGCGTCACGCGATCAGGCTGTCTGCTCTGATGGGGACTTGGGGCTTGTATGTGATGACCCATGACACCTTGGTCGCGGTGAGGATGGTCCAACACACCGGTTTGTCAAACACTTGGCCAGCCAACGCGCGCTCCCAAGGTTGAACGTGTTCCACCCTGCAGGGAAGTGTTCGATGCCCAACACGAAGCTTACCGCGATGCTACTCTGGGCGCCGCGTTTTGCCTTTGAAGCCGCGCCTCCTTTTGGGTGGATCGCTATGTAGGCCAAGAGGACAACATGATTGGAGTGCCTACCTGTGGCGGCTCGGTCAGTGCCGAGCATTTGTATGAAAAGGTGGGCCTGATCCCTGAAAAAGAGTCGGCAACGGCCAAAACGCTCATCGCTGCCTCCTATGTTTAATGCGGGATACACTCATGCGATCCTTGGTAAACGCCGACGGTGTGACATCGATGCGGGCAGAAAAAGGGATTGATCTGTTTTGGCTCGAAGGGCTTGGGATCTCCGTCGAAGACGTGATCGCGAAAGTCAAAGAGCATTTAGGTTGAAACTAGGTCTTTGAGCGCTCAGAGTTGTGCGTCTTCGGCCCAAAGCGGACACTGGCCTTAGTCACCGATTACTGCAACCGCAGCCCGCCTTTCTGCCCTTCGCTGCGGTTGCAAAGCTTGGCTTACGCTCAAAGACTGCAGCGCTTACAAAGCGGGCTTGCGCATACGCGGCTTTTGCTGACGCAGCATCTCATGGCGCCTGGTGAAATAAATCGTTGCCGTGCATCGGACGTCACCAAACCGGCCATTCGCCGCTGACAATCTCACCAGGGCTCTCGCCATGCAAAGCTTTAACAGTAAAAGGTGGATAAAACGGAAATTTGCCTCAACCGCTCTATTGTCAGCCTCCCGAAAGCGAGGCTCTTGAGTGCTGCGTGTGTATTTCTAATCTCAAGTTTGTTTTCCGCCGCTTCCAAAGAGCCATTTTTGCTGAAGCGCATAGTCGACGAACAATCTGGCGAGACTATCGCGAGGGGTGTTCGCAGGATAGACAGCGTATACGTCGACAGGTCTTAGCCGGACATTGGGAAGCAATTCGACCAGTCGTCCGGCTCGTAAGGCTTCTGCAACGATGGGATAGGTTTCTATCATGAACCCCATGCCGTTTTCAACAAAGGCACGGGCCATAGCAAAATTATCGCAGGTCATCAGAGACCTTGGCTCGCGCGTCGGCGCGGTTCCATCAAAAGTTGTCGCGATACCAACCCACGGAATTGCCGGGCACGCGATGCGGTCCCAGTCTGCGAGATCATCGATGGTTCTGAGCGGTGGACGATCTCGAACGTAGTCAGGCGAGGCAAAAATGCAGAACTCGAGGCTGCCAAGCTGACGCGCTTTGTAGCTGCTGTCGCTCAGATCCGTCATGCGACCGCGGATAGCTACGTCGTAGTGCGACCCTTCCAAGTTCACGTTCTTGTCGGACATATGAAGCGTCAGTTGCACCTTGGGGTAAGCCCGGGCGAAACCGGCATAAAGATCTGCATAAGGGCGTTCCGAACTTGAGGCGTTGGCGGTAATTGTCAGCGTGCCTACAGGTTGTTCGACGCGCCGGTTGATCGCGGCGAGACCTTCTTGCGCTGCTGACGTCATGCGTTGACTGGCAGCAAGCAAATCACGGCCCGCGTCAGTCAACGACATGCGTCGCGTCGACCGGTAAAGAAGCGGTAAGCCCAGCTGTTCTTCTAGCTGGGTGATATGGTGGCTGATCACCGACGGAGACAGCTTGAGCTTATTGGCAGCCCCTCGAAAGGAGCCTAGCTCAGCGACTGATTGAAAAATCGCCATCGCGCGCAGTTGATCGATCATTGTTCGATCCAATCGAATTATAAAACGAATAATGCCTATCTTATACCGCAATAGGTTTTGCGCAATCCTTGCTTCAGTCGCGAACACGCGACGACTCAGAAAGAAAGAGGAAGCAAGAACATGACCCTAATGGTTTCAATCGCACGCATCTCTCACAAACCCGACGCGGCAGAACGGCAGGCGTTCCACGCCGAGCATGACGCCATGTTGGGCGCCTATGCAGGGCCCGCCATGATTTTGGATGACCCCAACGATCCAAACCAAATCGCCGTAGTCGTAGATGTGCACGACCTCGAAGGACTGCGGCAGGCAACACGTACGCCGGAGGGTGACGCAATGATGCGGAAATATGGCTTCCTCGAACAGCTTTCATATTTTCTCGAGGCCAAAGGGGCGCAGTCATGAGGTTTCTGAGTGGTATATTCGACCGAAATTGTGGAGCCCCAAGTCTGCTGAACTCAGGGCCAGAAGAGGACGACGTGGTTCGCGCATGGACACTACACCGACGGCATTATCGCTACGCTGGGTGTCCGCTGTTTTGGTGCTGACTTGTGAAAGGTAGTCGAACACTTGAACTAGAGGTGTTCACGGGCGGCGCATGATGTTGCCGCCCTGATTTTCCTATCCAACGTGGCCACAAGTTGCGCCCAGAGCATAATCATTTTGGTCCTTATGGACACCTCAATTGCAACGCTCACAAGCTACCAATCCAGCCAGCATCGCGGGCAAAGGCCGCTGCTTCTCCACGAGAGCTGACCTCCAGCTTTCCCAAAATCGCGGATACATGGTGATCTACGGTTTTGGGAGAGATAAAGAGCTGCTCGCCGATCTCGGCGTTTGAAAGGCCGTCATTCATCAACGTCAGAACATCCATTTGCCGTTTGGTCAGACCCGCTGGGTGCTCCCGCGTTGACCGGCGCGAGTTGACGGGTTGAACGACTTTGAGGCCCTGCGCCTTGGCTTGCGTAAGCACCTTATCGCGCACCTTACCGGCCCCAAGCCTATCCAAGATCTCCAACGACCGCGCTACAGCGGGGCCAGGGCCATCCGCCAGGGCCAGCGCTTCATGGTAAGGATCTTCGGCCGTCTTCCAACCTTCAGCTGAACCTTCCCAATCGCCAGCCATGGCTGCCCGGTAGGGGGCATGCAAATCTGCGCTTTCCAAAACCGGGCGGGACGGCGTGAGACGGCGCTGCCAATCCCAAAGCTCCTCCACAAGCATCGGCTTAATGGGCTCAGCCAAAGCTGCATCAATGACCTCTTGGGCCGCGTCGGGATCGCTCAGGCCCAGCCAGGCCCTCTCTGCCACGAAAGCTGCGACGTCGCAGACGTGGCGGCGGTCTTCTTCTAGGCCCAATCTCTCGATGATGTCGGCCTCTTCTTCCGCGCCATCGCTCTCACCCCGCCGGATTGATATCCGCGCCATTGCAAGGCGCAGCATGATCGCTGGGGAGGCTGACTCTAACGGGCGCGACAGTACATCTGCGGCTTCCTCAAGGGCTTCGTCCCAACGGCCTAAACGTTCCAGATTATAGGCGCGGTAGCCCCGGTGGAACTCAATCTGTTCCGTGGTATCCGTCTCATAGGCCGTAGAAACGGCCTTCTCGCAGAGATCCAAAGCGTCCTGAAAGCGCAAGCCATACCAGTTTACGACGCCGCCATTTGCATAGCAGCGTACCAGGTTCACTGGACTTTGCGCGTTTTGGGCGGCTTTGATGCTGTCTTCATACATCTTGTTCATCCTCGCACTATCAAAGAGCGAGGTGAGAGACATCGTACTGAGCGCGTGACTGATTATGTCCGTTCGGCCCAATCGACGTGCCATGTCTTCAGCCTGACTGGCAAGATCATAGGCCATTTCCATATCATAGTCTGACATCGCGACTTGGGCGCGGCTGGCGAGCGCCATGGCCAGATCTTCTGTCTCCTCACCGTTCAGCACATCGAGGGACGCGTCACCCAAGCGACGACTTTGGAGCTTGCACCCAGCCGCCCATTGTGCCCGCGACAGGCGCTGGAGGATGCGGCCCTCCAGCGCGGTGTTTTCCGGCACAATTGTAAGCGCCCTTTCAAGCAAATTCACGGCCTCCCCAAGTCGTCCTACAAAGCGGCAGGCTTCTCCCGCATCAAAAAGCAGCGCGGAAAAGGCAGGTTTGTCTTCTTTGTCGGCAAGCTCAACGGCGATGATGAAGTAATCGGCCGCCTGCTGGTTCGCGCCTGCGCCGAAGGCCTCGCGCGCCGCAAGCGGCGCCAGGTGTGCCATCTGAGCCGCGTCCGCTGCTTGCCGCGCGTGGTGAAGCTGGCGTGCGGTCGAGGCTGTGCCTGACGCCTGCAATGCGTCCAAAAGCGCGGTGTTCAGCCGCCGGCGACGCCCGGTGCGCAAGGCGGTCTCTACTGCTTGGCGGGCGATCTCGTGGCGGAAGGCGAGATTCGTACCGGTATCTTCAATCAAACCAGCCTCAACCGCCGCATCAAAAACGCTCTCATCGACACCCGAAACACGCAGCGCCAAATCCCACTCTGCTCGTCGGGGAAAGATCGACACCGCTTCGAGAGCCGACCGAACATCAGGGGAGGCAGACGCAATCCGGCTCAGTACTGTGTCCTGCACACTCCGCAGCGCATCGCTTTCTGTGCCGCGCAATAGCTCAGAGACGTAGAACGCATTCCCGCCCGTACGATGATGCACCTCTTCGGGCGACAACGCGTGCCCAACTGCAAGCTGTTTCACCGCCTTAAGCGAAAGCGGCTCCAGCATCAGGCGGGTGAAATCAGATGGTGCTACGCCCGCCATTGCGCGCCGGACCTGCGGGCGCCCCTCCGCCTCATCATCGCGTGCAGTGATGAGCAATAGGACCCCGTGGCGCTTGATCCGACGGCTGACAAAGCGCAAAAAATCAAGCGTCGCCTCATCGGCCCAATGGAGATCCTCCACAACAAGGAGCGTCAGCCCGTCGGAGTTCGTGATCGCGTCCAAAAGGTGCAGGAAGACGGCAAGACGATCCTTCTCCTCTTTCAGCAATTCATCAAGATCGACGCCCGCATCAAAAGCCAGATCACGCAAAGGGCCCAGAGGCTCCGGGATCGACAGATCTTCGCAAGCAGCGCGCAGGACCGTAGCTTCCGCCATTTGTGCCTCAAACGCGCGCAAAAGCGCAGTTTTACCCGCGCCTGCTTCGCCCAGGAGATAGACGGTATGCCCCATCCCACCCCGCGCACCTTCAGCATGGGTGGTCAGCGACAAGATCGCATCTGTGCGTTCAAGCAATGGCTGGGTCAGCGCCTCTCTCCCTATGCAATAGGCCCGGCTGGGGCCCCTAAGCGCAAGGTGCCCTGAAAAATAGGGAAGTGAAAAATTAAAAATAGGGAATCGCACCGACGCGGGAAGATTAGGAACTGGGCACAGTGGGCTCAAGAGATGAAAACAATCCATAAGGACACTGCAAATGACCGACTTCACCACTCAGCCCCAGACCCCGGCCAAAGCCATCCTAATTACCGCGCTTCAGGCCTTTAGCGGCATTCTTTGCACACTGCAGATCTTTGCGCCCCGCACACCGGTGTCCGCCTCGGACCGCGCCGCCCGTGCTCTGGAAGCAGCACGACAGAAGGCTGAAGCGCGCCAACGCGTCGATAATTTGCTGCGTTAAGGTCGTCGATTAGGTGCCAGGGCAGCCGCCTCCGCCATCGGGGCAAGGCCCGCCGCGACCCGCAAAAAGGTGTGTGCCCGACGTCGGTAGTCTTCCTTGGGAGAGAGCCACGCCCCTTTAAGCCGCGCGGCGGTCATTTCGGGGGCTAGGGTTTTGAGCTGCTCAAACGCCGACTTAGCACCATCCAGCTCTCCGGCGCCAATTCGCGCGATAGCCAAAATTAGGTAAGGCGTTGCCGCTTGAGGGCGCTGTTGAACCGCCGAAAAGGCCGCGTCACAGGCCGCCGGGTAATCCGCCGTGATGAAATGTGTGAAAGCCAGCGCCACTTCCAAAGATGCGCGCATTGGATCAAGAGGGCTGCGCGCCAAAGCCGCTCTCGCGTGGCTTACTGCAACCGTATCATTCCCGTGTGTCGCCTCGTAAAGCCCCAGCCAACTCAGCGTCAGCGCGCAATTGGGGTTCAGCGCATGGGCGCGGCGCAGGTCAATCATGCCAGCAACTGGCTCAGAGCTTAGAAAATGCAGAAGGCCCTTTTGGCGGTATGCATGGTGATCCAGCGGATCTGAGGCAATTGCTTCTGCTGCTGCAGTGAGCCCCTTCATCAGCGCTGCATCGCGCGGATCTGCGAGGCCAAAATAAAGCGTCCAGAATTGCGCGTAGGCGACTGTGCGGTGGGCTAGGGCGCAGGACGGATCGATATTGAGGGCCTGCGCTGCAAGATCCATTGCGCGCTCGCGTGAGCGCTGATCTGGCGTCATCTCTAAAGGCCAAAGACCTGCCCACGCACGTTGGGCAAGATCATGGGCGGACATATTTCGCGGGGGCTCCCGCCGCAGCCTGCGCGCTTCTGCCGCCCAGACCTGGGGGCCGATGGCAGAGGCCAGCGCCGCCACGATCTCATCTACCATCTCAAAGCGCGCATTAGCAGCGCAATCATAGGTCTCGGCCCAGTCCTTCACGCCAGAGCCTGCATCCACGAGCCGTACCGTAAGACGCAACGTCCCGCCCGCCTGGCGTAGCGTTCCTGTCACCAGGTACCGGGCATTTAGCGCCTGCGCGGCGTCCTGGGCCGACCCACCCGGCACTGTGCGGGCAGAGTTGCGCGCGATCACAAGAAGATCCCGAAACCGGGCCAGCTCCGTCGACAGGTCCTCCGCAATCCCATCGGCAAGCCATTCAATTTCTTCCGACTGGCCGATCATCTCAAAGCGCAGCACAGCGATAGAGCCGGTCTCGGCTCGGGATTTATCCTCAAGCTCAGGGCCAAAACGTAGCCCGCGTCGGGGCACCGTCTGGACGATGTTTGCCCCGAGTAACCGGCGTAGCGCGGCGAGCTGCACGTTTAGATTGCTCTGATCCAGCACGACATCGCCCCAAACTCCGCGAAAGACCTCGGCGCGGCTAACAATACGTTTGCGGTTTGTGATGAGGTAGAGCAGCAGATCAAATGCACGCCCACCAAGGGGCAAGGTCTCTTCCCCCCGGCACAGGCTGCGCGTGCCTTCATCCAGCGTCACACCCAAAAAGTGGTATTGGCGCTGACCGACCTGGCCGGCGCGCTCTGGCTCAACCCTCACATTCACGTTCCGCCCCTCTCAACATTTAAAAACTTAGGAATTTGCGCGCGCTCTGTCGATCTCTAAACGCGGTAGCCAGAATTAATGAGTTTTCCTCTTTCTTAATTCCGTGTTGCGGTGGGTGTCGCCCTACGCTGTCGCCCAAATGGTACTAGCGCGGAGCACAACCACCATGGCACCAGACACCCCGCTAATTGGAACCTGGACGCTGGATAGCTGGTTTAACCAGGCCGATGACGGGACCCGCGAGCATCCCTTTGGCCCAAGCCCAACCGGCTACATTAGCCATTCCCACGACGGATACGTTTTCGTCCACATGGCCCGGGCAGAGCGTACGGCATTCGCCGTGCCAAACGACCCATTTGGAGGAAGCGAGGCCGAAGATTCTAGGGCTTTCAAATCCCATCTCACCGATGCGGGCACCTATGAACATCGCGGCGATCAGGTTATCCATTCCGTCACCCAGTCTTTTTGCCCGAACTGGATTGGGACGGAGCAAGTGCGGAACGTCGAGTTCGAGGACGATATCCTTCGCCTAAGCGCCGAGCGGATCATGATTGCGGGCCAAGTGGTAGATGCATTCTTAGAATGGCGCCGTGCTGCCCAACCCAAAGCACTCGAAGCCCAGTTAGGAGAGACAGGATGAACCTCAAGGACAAGCTCGCCGATCCGGAGCAAGTAATCACCGGCCATGTCGCGGTCATTCCTTCTGGGGTGACGGCTCAGGCGATGGCCGTCTCGGGCGCTGATTTTCTCGTCTTTGATCGCGAACATGGCCCGGTAGGGCCAGAGAGCCTCCACGCCATGATCGCCGCTACCCAAGGCACGGGCTGTGCGCCGATGGTGCGTATCCCGTCGATCGAGGAAAATGAGGTAAAACGCGCCCTCGATGCGGGGGCGGAAGGGATCTGCTTTCCTCTGGCTCGTAGCGTCGCGGACGCCGAAAGGGCGGTGGCCAGCCTGCGTTATCCGCCCCATGGGACGCGCGGGTGGGGCCCTTTTGTTGCCCATTCGCGGTGGAACACCGGGCTCTTTGATTACCTCCCGGGACCGGGCACCAAAACGGTGTGCATGTTGCTGATTGAGACGATCGGCGCCCTGGAGAACATCGAAGACATCTGCGCCGTTGAGGGCGTGGATTGTATGGTTCTTGCGCCTTTTGATCTGTCAACAGAGCTTGGGGTGCCGGGGCAGCTTGACCACCCTTTGATGACTGAGGCCAATGCGCGGATTGAGGCCGCAGCGAAAGAGGTCGGCATGCCCTTGGGGGGCGTGGCTTTTACCGAAGAGCAAGCCCAAGACCTAAAGGCCAAAGGCTATCGGATCCTCGCGAATTTTGACGTGCTCATGCTGAAACGCGCGACGGCTCAGGTGGCAGAGTGGGCACGCGCGTGAGCGCGCCGGGACTCACCGGCTCTAAGGTGCAGCGCAACATCCAACGGCGCCTTCTTGCACGCCATTCGGAAATCGCCGCAGACCCCTCACTGAGCAATGGCGGGCGCCTTCTGAACATTCTTGACCCAGAGAGCTTTGGCTGGGACAGAATCGTTGCAGAGGTGGAGCAGGATCGTTTCCTTGCGCTCACGGCCATGGATCGTGCGACGATCTACGATCGGATCCACGCAGTTTTCGGAACTGCCGTTGAAGTGCCGAGCTGGGACGTCTTCTTTGGGGAGGCGGGAACCGTCGGTCAGCGCTGCGCCACCCTCGTGGATAGGCTGCCAGAAGGCTGGACCGTGACAAGCCACGTCACGCCCGATCCCGCAACTATGGGCACTGTGCAAGAGCTCAATTCTGCCTGCGGTGTGGCGCCAACGCCAGCTTGGTACATGCGCGGCGACGTCATACCGCATCTCACCACCTGTATCTATACGGCCGACGGAGCGATCGCCGCCTGCGCGCTCGTGAGTGATCGCTATCACGCTGACGGGCCCTTGGCCGGGTCGGTTTTCATCGGGTCGGTTTCTGTATCATCAGAACATCGCGGGAAGGGTCTTGGTGTTGCGGCGTCTGCGCAGGCCTTGATTGATAGCGCAAAGGCCTTTGGCTGGGCATCGGTCCTTGCTCAGGCGTCCCCCGACAATGCCGCCTCGCGCGCCATGCTGGAGCGTTGCGGCCTCACCCAAGACCCGGCCCGCGTTACCGTCGCCATCAACGCCTCAGGCGCTGCATTCACACGGTGAGACCGAAGAACTGGCGCAGATCATTTGGAGGGAAGATGCCATACAAAGAGCTTTTTGGCGATCCAGGTCACAAGGCGCTGTTAGAGCGGGGCGAAGCACTTTGGCGCGTGGTCCGCGATCATCCTCGCTATGCATATTATGGGACAGTCGTGTCTCTCAGCGACCCCGGGAAGGATACCGCAACCGTAGTGGCCAATCTCGCTCGCATTCAGGGATTGGGGATGTGTTTCTACCTTCCGAAAACCGAGGCCAATCCCATTCGGCGCCAGCTCGAAGGCGAAGGCTTCAGAACCGCGCAAAGTCTTTTCTGCTGCGGTGGAAAGGCTGCGTATCAGGCGAGCAAATCGCTTTTGGGCAAGAAAGCAGCGCCAGACGGCCTAGCTATCGAGCCACTCACGGATCGCTCGTCCGACACGCTTATAGAGGCGACCGTCGCGCTGTGCCAGGCCTGCGGGCTAAGCGCGATGCCCGGCGAGATCATGCGTGGCAGCGTGCTGCCGGGGATCAATCTGGTTGCCAGGGACGCTGCCGGTGCGCCTGTGGCGACGGCGGCGTCCTATGCAATGCATGCCCCAGATGCCCCGCGTTCCAAGGAGGCATTCTGGGGCGTTCTGGCGACGCGCGAAGATTACCGCGGGAGTGGTCTTGCAGGATGGCTCGGCGCCCGCGCGATCCAGCACATGTGGGAGAATGTAGGCATGCGGGTTTTCAATACAGGGGTTAAAGAAGACAACGCCGCGTCCCTGGCAGCCTGCGCCAAGCTGGGCATTCGCCGATCAGACCTTGTCACTCTCTTCTGCTTTGATGATGCAACCCTCTCGGAGGGACCACGATACGCGCGCGCGCTCAATCCCGTCAAAAGGACACAACGATTATGACCATAATTGTAAAGCTCGTCTCAAAGCCTCACGAAATCGAACAGGTTCGCGCGCTCTGTCGCCAATGGCTGGAATGGCACTGGGACAATTATCCGGATGATTGGCCCACGGACGGAAACCCGATGGACCGCGCACAGTTTGGCACGATTCTGGACAGCTTGGCTGAGATTCATGCACGTCCGAATGGTGGGATATTTCTGGCGTCTTTGGATGGCCAACCGGTTGGATGCGTCATGTACAACAAAGCGGGCGACGGCGTGACGGAGTTCAACCGGATGTTTGTAACAGAAGCCGGGCGGGGCCACGGGATTGGCCACCTTTTGCTAGGCCAAATGTTCGAGCAGATGATCAAAGACGGCTATCGTAAGGTGATGTTCTCTTCAGCTATTTTCCTGACCCATGCGAAAGCGATGTACGAGGCAGCAGGCTTCAAAAGCGCGCCGCATCCCGAAGGCTTTCCTACGGAATGGAAACCATATGTCTATTTCATGGAACGCTCTCTCACCACCTAGACCGCCGGCAAACGGCTTTCAACGCTCATCCAACAAGGAAACCCTATATGATCTTCAAAAAACTCTACGCTGATGCCGCGGGCGAAAGCCATTGGGAAGACGTCACTGTAAGTCTCGAAGAGCAAACCTTCGCGCCGCCTGCGAAAGCTATTGAAATCTCAAAGCCAGAAACGGTCACGCAGACTATGTTCTTGCGTCTCAAGAAAGGATGGGACGAGCCCATTCACCCTACGCCCGTCGCACAAAAACTGATCTGCATGGCTGGAGCGGTGCGCGTCACCGCCAGCGACGGAGACTTCAGAGATATCTTGCCGGGCGATGTCTGGCACATGGAAGACACTCACGGCAAAGGTCACCACACCGTTGTCACAAGCGACGAAGACTTCCTTTCCGTGATCGTTCAATACTCATAATACAAAGCAAGTCCACTCAGGCCGTAAAGCGGCGACGCAAAACTGCCCTGATCACATACGGTTTGCCTCACGTCAGTCGATCAGTTGTTTGCGGTAACAAAGAGCATAAGCCCTGTCGGACGAATGATCGTGGCCCGTTATGTTGTACATAGGAATTTCTATCAAAGTAAGATCCGAGATGGCACCACGCGTTTGAAGGTCGCGGATCACTGGATCGAAGTCAGCATCTAAATAAAATGCCTTGTTAACACCGATGATAAAGAGCGCGTCAGGGCGCGCAATGTCGAGAAGGCTTTCGAGTGCTTGTGGCCCTACATGTCCGGATGTGAACGTTCCGGCAGACACAACCGCACCGTAGGCATTTTTGATGGGTCCTGGGTCGTCCATAAGATCGGCTTGAATGGTCTTCCGGTATAGTGCTTTTCTGCGTGAGATCGCTAACATCTCTTGGGAAATATCAATGCCGTCAATCTGGTCCGGGCCTATCGCCAATGCTTGAGCAACCAAGCCAGTGCCGCAGCCGATATCGGCGATAGACACATGGTGTGGACCAGCATATTCCCGGTATAAAGTTGCAATTGCGTTGGGGTATTCCCAGCCCAAAGCTTGCGCAAATTCGGCGTCATAAGTCTCCGCAAATTCATCATAGTAGGCAGTGTTGTCCTGCGGTGTGGCAAGCTTATATGCGTTTTCGAGGAGTGTCTGCCCTTTGCTCTTTGCGGTCATGTGATGACCTTGGTTTCGCGTGCTTTAGGAAATCTTTGTTTGATCAACTCTTGAAAACTCTTGGGGTAACCGACGCCAATACGTAACCAAGCCTCGGCAAAACCAGGTGCCTGCATCTGGCGCGCAAGAGCGTTCAAGTAAGCATCCCAAACCTCATCTTCCACCAATTCGCGTTCATGTTGCATGAAGGCGGAGTAGATCAATGAGAAGTAGGTCCCAACGCCGCGTTCATACTGATACTGTTCTACTTCTGTGAGTTCGGACGGATTTGCGCCGCCTTTAGTCATCAGTTCCGCGTTCTCAGCGAGAAGGCCAAAAACCTCCCGCTCAAGCGTCATCAGTGACTGTACAGTGGCGCCCTCAATCGCGCGTGCATTGTGTCGCACTTAATAGATCAAGAAGATGATCGAAATAACGACGCCAATCGCGCCGGCAACAGACGCGATGCCTTCGATTGCATTCCAGTTCAAATTACTAAGCATTTCTATTTAACTACTTGGTTTCGATCCGTTCATCGTAGCCCGAACTAAGACAACTTCGATACCAGTTTAAAAGCTCTTTTCAGAGCGAAGACGTTCAGAAACGATGCGGCATCAGTGTCTTTGGGCTCAGCACCGACCAACGCCGTATAAAGTACGGACATCCGCAACGAAATGGCAAGCGGCGGCACCGCTCGCCAAAATGGCTCATATGTCGATGCGTTCAGCGATGCTCAAGGCATCTTCGAGTTCGACGCCAAGATAATGCACTGTATTGTCGACCTTCGTGTGACCAAGCAGCAGTTGCACGGCGCGGAGGTTGCCTGTCTTACAGTAAATCTCCGCCGCCTTTGTCCGGCGTCGCGAATGCGTTCTATAGCCGCTTGGTTCGAGGCCGATTTCAGTCAACCAATCACGGACAAGCCGACCATACTGGCGGGTGGAGATGTGCGGCCAATCATGGAACCGGCTTGGGACCATGAAGCGCCACACAAACATCTCGGGTGATTTGACCCAGGCCAAGACGGTTTCGCGCGTGTTTTCCGTTAGTTCGAACTGGACGGGGCGTTTAGTTTTGCTCTGGATCACTGAAACGCACTCCCGGACGCGATCATCTTTTTCAAGGTCAGATACGGTCAATTTGACCAGATCACATCCGCGGAGCTTGCTATCAATAGCGACGTTGAACAAAGCCAGATCGCGCAGATAACCCGCCAGGTCGAGCCTTACCCGGATCGCCCAGACCTGTTTGGGAAGCAAGGGCAGTTTTTGACCGATG
>CALKJA010000107.1 GCA_937995865.1 uncultured Paracoccaceae bacterium
GTGTCAGAAACGGTTGAGATTGGAAAGTGCCAGAATTGGAAACCTCTCCAGAAAAGCTTTTGGAGAGCGAATTGGTGTCAAAGAGGGTAAGGTTCAGGCAATCGAAATGGGCGCTCAGCGCGTTGATCACGAAACACTTGAGGCAATAACCGACTGTTTCGATGTGAGCGCTAATTGGCTTCTAAAGGGTGCCGGTGATGATGAAAGAGACACCACGCCAGCCTCGGCATTTCTTCAAATGCCGAGATACTCTGTTTCCGCCGAGGCGGGTAAAAGCGGCTCGTTTGTCTCTGATACGCTCGACATCACCTATTATGCTTTCAGCCTTCAATGGATTAAGCGCCGAGGCCTTGACTCTAAAGAGCTCCAGATCATCGAGGTAAAAGTTGACAGTATGGAGCCGAAGCTCTGGGAGGGTGATCTCATTTTGATCGACCGATCTCAGACTGATCCTAAAGATGGCAAGGCTTTTGTGGTGCGCGTTTGGGATGAGTTTGTGGGCAAATACGTCCAGATCATCGGCAAGAGCGCGATCTCATTGCTCAGCGCCACCAAAGTTTACCCGTCGCGAGAGCTCAAGCTCCCATTGGATGAGCGCGACTTTCAGATCTTCGTCCAGGTGGTGGCATCGATGCATGAGTGGTGATCATTGATGCTGCGTTTGGTGAGTTGCGGCATCAAGCGGCCTTATTCCAAAATAAACCGTGCCGCTTTTGCCAATCGGCCAATTTTGTCCGCGTTTGTCGGATCGCCCATAGACAAAGGCCTTTCAGAGATGAGCCCTTCCACCCATTCCAATTTAGACCGTGCTCATGATTCCAATTCATTCCGATCCCCCCAAGAAAGGCCTCTTGCGGGGCCTTTTTTGCGCTGAACGGTAGGTTTGCTGCGCAGCGGAGGCGGCTAGCTGTCACGCGGGACAGCCACAAGGCCAAGCTTGCGCGCGGCGGCTAGTGAAAGGATCGCGGAATCAAGCCCTTGGGGCTTTTGAAACTTGCGGATCGCGCGGCGGGTGCGAGCGTCCATTTCGCCGGTCGTCGCACCTCGGTAAAGATCGCGCGCGCCCAATGCACGCTGAACCGATGCGATAAAGCCGGGGGTCATCTTTTCGTCGCACAGGGTCTCGAACCAGATGTCCTGTCGCTGGGTGATGATGGCCTGCCGGGTTTCGGTTTTGTAAATGGCCGGCCGGCGGACGGTGCCGTCACTGCCAATTTCGGCAGGCTGCAACAATACTTGTTCGGTAACGGTTTCAACGGTCGCAGGGGTAGTATCACGGCCCCAGCAACTGCCCGGTTTGGCATTGGGCGGGCCTTCCATACGGATGCGCAACGGCTCGGGTTCCGCCCGGGTCACGGACGGAATGCTTTGGCATGCGCTCAGCGCGATTGCGGCGCCGATGAGGATCAATTGCTTCACTGCTCGGTCCGCTTTCTGCTGCGGGTGGCTCGTGACCTTTTCTAAGGCCTTGGGATGAGTTTACAGCATTGGGCCGGTTTGCGCTATGGGCTTGATGGGACGTTCAAGGCTGATCGCCGGCTCTCGCAATTTCGGGCAACAGCAGATCATCTAACATATACGAGATATCCTCCACATGCTGGGAGATGATATGGCTCACCTCCCCCTCACGCTGCATCTGGCCGGTTACACGCAGCATGCGTCCCGCGATCACAGCACGGCGGAATTTCTCATAAATTTTGCGCCACACGATCACATTTACGACGCCTGTCTCGTCCTCAAGCGTGATGAAAATCACGCCTTTGGCGGTGCCGGGGCGCTGACGCACCAGCACAAGCCCGGCCACCACGCACCGCGCGCCATTGGGCACAAGGGGCAAAAGATCCGCGGGCACGGCCGCAGGGGGGCGGGGCCAGTCTTTGGTGGGATACGCAGTCATTAGAACAAAATAAGAACGTATGCACTTTCAAGCAAGGCAATTCGCTTTTTTACTCGAAAAGCTGGGGGGGACGGACTACTTGCGAGGGGAAGGATTCAGAAGGGCAGAAGCACAGATGGCGAAGATCACATATATCGAACATAGCGGCACCGAACATGTGGTGGAGGTGGCTGCGGGCCTGACGGTTATGGAAGGCGCACGCGACAACAATATTCCGGGCATTGAGGCCGATTGCGGTGGCGCCTGCGCGTGCTCTACTTGCCATGTCTATGTTGCACCGTATTGGGTGGAAAAACTGCCCGCCAAAGACGCGATGGAAGAGGATATGCTGGACTTTGCCTATGAGGCTGACCCAGCCCGCTCGCGTCTGACTTGCCAGATCAAAGTGACCGATGCTTTGGACGGGTTGGTTGTTCAGATGCCCGAAAAGCAGATCTAAGATGCGCCGGGCGCCGCGTCTGGTGCGGCACGTGCGGCGCGGTTTCGTGCGCGGCGCAGTGTTGGCGCTGGGACTGCTGAGCGCGGGGGCGTGTGCGGCGCAGATCACCGCTGCGCGATATACGGACCCAACAGAGCGCTATCCCCACGCCGTTTTGGGTGATGGGATAGAGCACGCAGGGCTTGAAGTCACGCTGGCCAACGGTCAGCGGGTCAAGGTCCGCTGGCCTGATACGATAGTCTTTGAAGACACGGCTCCCCGATTGGTGGATGTCGACAATGATGGGTCACCCGAAGTCATCGTTGTGGAAAGCCATGAACAGCTCGGTGCACGCGTGGCAGTCTATCGGTTTACCGGTAAAAAGCTGGTGCGCTATGTAGCCAATGAATTCATTGGGCGGCGCTTTCGATGGCTGGCCGTGGTTGGGGCAGCCGATCTGGACGGGGACGGCGCAGTTGAGATCGCCTATGTGGATCGGCCGCATCTTGCAAAGACCTTAACGATCCTGAGGGTTGAAGCGTTAGACAGTTCGACAGCGGTCATGCAACCGGTGGCACAGCTTCCGGGGGTCACAAACCACCGAATCGGAGAGCGCGATATTGCGGGTGGGCTAAGAGATTGTGGCGCGGCGCCCGAAATGATCGTGGCCAGCGCTGATTGGAGCCGCTTGCTTGCCGTTACCTTGCAAAACGGTGCGCTACGCGCCCGCGATATTGGCCCGCATCAAGGCCGGTCGTCTTTTGCCGCAGCAATGACGAACTGCTAGAGCGCGCGCCAGCCGATATCTCTGCGGCAAAACCCCTCGGGCCAGTCAATCTGATCAACCATCGCATAAGCACGCGCTTGCGCGTCCGCGAGGGACGCCCCGCGCGCCGTTACGTTCAGGACTCGCCCACCAGCGGCAGTGACCTGTCCGTCTTTGGCCGCGGTGCCTGCGTGAAAGACCATGTTCTTAGAATCTGTCGGCAACGCCTCCAGCCCAGAAATCACCGTGCCTTTGTTGTAGCTGCCCGGATAACCTTGTGCGGCCATCACAACCGTCAGCGCATGATCATCAGCCCAATTCACTTGGGCCTCCGAAAGACGGCCCTCTGCCGCCGCTTGGAGCAGGTCAAGAACCTGACCACCCAGCCGCATCATCAACACCTGACATTCAGGATCACCAAACCGCACATTGTATTCTACCAGCCGCGCGATCCCGTCTTTGATCATCAAGCCTGCGTAAAGAACGCCCTGATACGGTGTGCCACGGCGCGCCATTTCGGCCATAGTCGGGCGCACAATTTCATCAAGCGCCTGCAGGGCAAGCGGATCTGTCAGCACCGGGGCAGGCGAGTACGCGCCCATGCCGCCGGTATTTGGCCCGGTATCGCCATCGCCCATGCGCTTGTGGTCTTGGGCTGTACCAATGGGCAGGCAGGTCTCTCCATCAACAAGTACAAAGAACGAGGCTTCTTCGCCGTCCATAAACTCTTCAATGACCACACTGGCCCCGGCTGCGCCAAAGCTGCCGCCAAACATGGCATCAATATCCGCTAATGCCTCGTCTTCGGTTTGTGGAATCGTAACGCCTTTGCCTGCGGCCAGACCATCCGCTTTGATCACCAACGGCAGACCTTCGGCACGCACATAGGCCTTTGCATCCGCGGCATTTTCAAACACGGCATAGCCTGCAGTGGGGGCGTTGGCGGCGGCGCAGATCTCTTTGGTAAAGGCCTTGGAGGCTTCCAGTTCCGCCGCGGCCTGAGAGGGGCCAAAACACAGGACGCCTGCCGCGCGCAGATGATCGGCCACACCAGCGGCCAATGGTGCCTCAGGGCCGATTATCACAAAATCAATGGTCTGTTCTTGCACAAACGCGGCAACGGCGGCGCCGTCTTCGATATCAAGCGCAGCATTCTCGGCAATCGCAGCCGTCCCTGAATTGCCCGGGGCGACAATCAAACGCCCGCATTTCGGGTTCTGCTTTACGGCCCAAGCAAGACTGTGCTCACGCCCGCCGCTGCCCAAGATCAGGATGTTCATCGCGCTCTTCCCCTTCTGACTGCCGCGTTCTAGGCTTGGGGCCACAGCAGCACAAGGCCACAGCATATGGATTTGCTCGACGATCCGAATCCCGGTGAAAACACGCCCGAATTTTCAGTCTCTGAGCTTTCGACTGCGATCAAACGTACCATTGAGGGCGAGTTTGGCCGTGTCCGGGTTAAGGGCGAGGTGGGCCGCGTGGTACGAGCGCGCTCGGGCCACATGTATTTTGACATCAAGGATGATCGCAACACGCTGTCCTGCACGACATGGAAAGGGCAAGTGTCTGGGCTTGGGGTGATGCCCGAAGAGGGTCTTGAGGTTGTTGCGGTGGGCAAGCTGTCCACCTTTGGGCCGCAGTCGAAATACAACATGAATGTGGATGAGCTGGCTGTGGCAGGCCAAGGCGCGTTGATGGCGATGCTCGAAAAGCGCAAAATTGCGCTGGAGGCCGAAGGGCTTTTTGAACCGGCGCGCAAAGCGCCTTTGCCCTATCTGCCTGAAATCATCGGCGTTGTCACAAGCCCAACAGGTGCTGTGATCCGCGATATCCTGCACCGGTTGCGGGACCGCTTCCCGCGCAAGGTTTTGATTTGGCCTGTGGCTGTGCAGGGTGCAAATTGCGCGCCCGAGGTTGCGCGGGGGATCGCTGGTTTTAATGCGCTGACGCCGGGGGGCGCTTTGCCGCGTCCAGATTTGATTATTGTTGCACGGGGCGGCGGATCGATTGAGGATCTTTGGGGCTTCAACGAAGAAATTGTAGCACGTGCCGCGGCGGCGTCAGACATCCCGCTGATTTCGGCGGTGGGGCATGAAACAGATACAACGCTGATCGATTTTGTAAGCGATAAGCGCGCGCCTACGCCCACGGCAGCGGCGGAACTTGCGGTGCCTGTACGCCGCGATTTGCTGGCATGGGTTGAGGAGCAAGGCATCCGTCTTACACGTGGTCGCAGTGCGGTACTGGACCGGAGCGGCCAGCGATTGCGCGATCTGTCGCGCGCACTGCCTGGCAAAGATGCGCTGTTGTCCCAGCCGCGCCAAAAGCTGGATATGGCGGAGGCGCGTCTTGCTCCGGCCCTGCGTAGCGGCGTGCAGGCGCGGCGGGTGCATCTGGCCCGCCACGGCGCGCTAAACCCCGCGCTGTTGCGCCGAGGGATGGCCGAAGGCACACGGCGCGTCACTGATATTGCGGCACGGTTAGAGCCGGGACTCTTTCGCGCTGCCGCCTCAAAACGCGAAAGGCTCGCGGCGCGGGGCAAGCTTCGGGCAGAGCCTTTGATCGCGCAAGTCACACAAGCGCGCAGCCATCTGGATCGCTTGTCGGAACGCTTGCAAGGGGCCGCCACGCAAGTGACAGAGCCACGGCAAACGCGCATCGGTGCGCTTGGGCGCGTGCTTGAAACGCTCAGTTACCGCGCAACGCTGGAGCGAGGCTATGCTGTGGTACGGTCCGCAAGTGACGTGATCACGCGGGCCAGCCAAGTGAAAGCGGGCAGCGCATTGCAAATTGAATTTGCGGATACCAGCGTTACGGTGACTCAAGGGGCGGGTCCGCAGGACACGCCTATGTCCGCGCCAAAGCCAGCACCCAAGAAGAAACCACCGCAGGAAGGCGGTCAAGGCAGCCTGTTTTAGCCGCTAAACCCCAACCAAAGGGCCAGGGCAGCTGAGCGGCTCTTCGCTTTCGGAAATCACATAAAGCGGGGCGGACCCTTCACGGTTCTCAAACTGCGCGCGCAACCCGCGCTCTGTCAGATAAAAGCTCCAGCACTGAGCAACAGGGTTATCTTCGTAAACAAAACAGATCAGTTCAAGATCTTCAAACCACGTGCCTTCTTTGCATTCCGCACCCTCAAAAGCCCAGCGTACCCGCCGGCCCGGTAAATATTCCTCGCGGCCATAAGGGGTTGCTCCTTGATTGGCATAGCTCATGGTTTTGCCGGTCGTGAATGCTTCAAATTCAACTGCCGTCATCGGGCGTACATCGTCCTGAGCGGCGGCAGGAAGGGCAGAAAGGGCAAACAAAAAGGCGGGGATCAGAGCAAAGCTTCGCATGCGCCAAAGCCTGCCAGTGAGGGCCACGAAAGACCAGCGCATTTCGGGGCAATCGCGATTTGTGCGGGCCTTACCAAAATCGCCCACTTTGGATCCCAACTGGAAACATCTGCCGCCTATCGGGGTCTGGCACTGGCATGGTGCCGCGCTTTGGGGGGGATAAATGTCGCTTTTGAGTTCGCCTCGCTGCACAGCCTGCGTATGGTGCGATCAAACGAAAGGGACCGCGCATGGCACTTGATGAACGCAAGGGCGTCTGGAAATCGGGCAAGGGCAAAGGCCGCCGCCATACCAAGGGCCGGCAGCTGGAAGATCTTGCTTGGGATCAGGTGCGTGCTTTGTTGGCAGATCGCCCGCGCCGTGCTGATTTGTTGATCGAGTTTTTGCACCTAATTCAGGATGAGTACGGGCATCTGTCCGCCGCGCATCTGCGCGCCTTGGCCGAGGAGCTGCGGATCTCGCAGGCGGAAGTCTATGAGGTTGCGACGTTCTACGCTCATTTTGATGTGGTCAAAGAAGGCGAAACACCGCCGCCTGCACTCACCATTCGGGTATGCGACTCGCTGTCTTGCGAGCTGGCTGGTGCGCAGCAGTTGAAAACCGCGCTTGAAGATGGGCTGGACGCATCGCAAGTGCGCGTATTGCGTGCGCCGTGCATGGGCCGGTGCGATACTGCGCCGGTACTGGAGCTGGGCCACCATCACATTGACAACGCCACACCTGCCAAAGTGAACGCAGCCATCGCAGCGGGACACACCCACGCAGATATCCCGCAGTATGAAACGTTTGACGCCTATCGCGCGGCAGGCGGTTATGAGGCGTTCACGACCCTGCGCGCCGATGGCGATTGGGAAAAGGTGCAAGAGGATATCTTGTCTTCGGGCTTGCGCGGGCTGGGCGGGGCCGGGTTCCCATCTGGCAAAAAATGGGGCTTTGTTCGTGCCAATGCGGGGCCGCGTTACCTTGCCGTGAATGGGGATGAAGGCGAGCCAGGCACGTTCAAGGATCGTTACTATCTTGAACGGGTGCCGCATCTCTTTCTCGAAGGGATGCTGATAGCCGCATGGGCCGTGGAGGCCGAGACATGCTTTATCTATATGCGTGATGAATACCCGGCGGTGCTGCATATCCTTGCTACGGAAATCGCCGCCCTTGAGGCAGCAGGGCTGGTTGCGCCGGGCTATATTGACCTGCGGCGTGGGGCAGGGGCTTATATCTGTGGCGAAGAAAGCGCGATGATCGAAAGCATTGAAGGCAAGCGTGGCATCCCACGCCATCGCCCGCCTTTTGTTGCGCAAGTTGGCATTCATAACCGGCCGACGCTTGTCCACAATATTGAGACACTTCATTGGGTTGCCCGGATTTGCCGTGAAGGCCCGGAATGCTTGAACAGCACTGAAAAGAATGGCCGCACCGGCCTGCGGAGCTATTCCGTTTCGGGGCGCGTGGCGGCACCGGGTGTGTATCTGTTGCCCGCGGGATCCACGATCACGGATATCATCGCGGCGGCAGGCGGTATGGCGGACGGACATGTATTCAAAGCCTATCAGCCGGGCGGTCCCTCCTCGGGATTGCTGCCTGCAAGCATTCACGATGTGCCGCTTGATTTTGATACGCTTCAGCCTTTGGGGACGTTCATCGGATCTGCGGCCGTTGTTGTTTTAAGCAATCAAGACAGCGCGCGCGCTGCGGCCCTTAACATGCTGAAATTCTTTGAGGATGAAAGCTGCGGACAATGCACACCGTGTCGTGTAGGGTGCGAAAAAGCGGTGAAGCTTATGCAAAACGACAGTTGGGACCAGCCCTTGCTTGAAGAGCTGTCCACCGCGATGGTGGATGCATCCATCTGCGGTTTGGGGCAAGCGGCCCCTAATCCGATCCGCTCGGTTATGAAGCATTTCCCGGAGGAAGTTTGAGCGCAATCATTTATTTCTTGGCACTTGCCATAGGCCCGCTCAGTGCGGTTGTCTTTTGGCTTGGGTTCTCATGGCGCGGGCCAAGCCGAGAAAAGGTATGGGCCAAGTTTCTGCCGATGGGAATCCTGTATGTTTGGCTGTGGGTGTTTTCCGATGATGTCGGTAGCAGTGTCATTCCGTGGGTCGTTCTGTTCGCATGGTTCGGTGATGTTTGGCTGGCGCGGGGCGATGACCGCAGTTTGGTTTGGGGGATGGCCTGTTTTTCGGTCGTGCATCTGTTCTTGATCTGGATGTTTGTCGAACGGGGGGTGAGCCTTGAGGCGCTAGATTGGCGCTACGCAAGTGTGATTATTCTCGCGGCCGCGGCCATTGGTGCGTTGATGATGCGGCGCGCTGAGGGGTTACAATTGCGTTTGCTCATCTATGTGCCGATCATCACGATCATGGGCCTGTTCGGGTTTGCGATTGACAGCGGGTCTACCGAAGTTGACGAAGCGATCCGACTAGCGGCTGCGCTCTTTGTGGTGTCAAGTTGCGTGATTGCATTTGAGATGTTTGTACTGCCTGAAAAAAGCGTTTTGCGTCGCCGTCTAGGCTTGGTGTCATGGCCTTTGTACTACGTAGCGATGGTACTTTTCGCGTCCGCGTCTGTGGGTTAATTTCGATAGACCCGGCATAAGCACCCAGCAGATGACAAGGCGCGGCACAGCGCCATTGCAGTCTCGCGGGTCGGGCGGCCAAGGCGCGCCATGACGTAGTCTGCACGCCCTTGGACGCGGTTTTTGACAGGCACATAATACACGCGCTCGCCTTGGGTTGGTCCAGGGCATCGCGCAGCGCGGCGGACATAGGCGCGTTTGGCTGCAGCTTCGGTTCCGCCAAAGGCCAGTTGAACGCCCCACGCGGGCAAAGCGGGGGCGGGCGGTGTCAGCTTGGTCAGGCGTCGTGTTTTAGCCAGCTCGATACATGCCGTCAGAAAGGGTGTGTCCCCATCCAGCCGAAAATCATGCTTCTCGGGCGGCGCGTCGCGCCATGTCTCAGCGCTGAGGCCTGTGATGATTTTGACATAGTTGATCGTCTCACGCGCGAGCCCGCCGGTTTTGGCGATCAAGTTTGTCGCGCGTCGCTCGCCACCGTTATAGCCCACTGCCGCCAGCCCTGGATTGCCAAACCTGCGCTGCATCTCTCCCAGATATTGCGCCGAATGTTGAATCGCCTCGGCTGGATTGTAAGGGTCATCCAACCCACGAATCTTTGCGGTTGACGCGATGAACTGCGCGATGCCCATAGCATTCGCTGACGACAGCGCATTTGGGTCAAAGCGGCTTTCTTGCCAGATGAGCCGGGTAAAGAAGCCAGGGTCTAACCCATGAACCCGCGCCTGATTTTGCAAAAGTTGACAGCTGTCAACTTCGAAGAATTGAGGGCGAATACACTCTTTGTGAGACCACTCTCCCGCGCTGCACATGCGGCCGGGATGAATGCCAGGTTGCTCAGCATGAGCCATATTGGCCAGCCAAACCAACGCCAGAAATACACTACGAAACATGCTCCCAACGTCAGTTACGAGTGCCACGAGTGTCAATGGCGATAAACGGAGGCCTTCCAACAGCCGCGCAGGCGTATTAGGTGAAAGAGAACATGACTTTTGGGGGGCGAATGTCCTTTTTCGGAAAACTCAAAGACCGGTTGTTTAAATCCAGTTCCAAATTGGATGAAGGGCTGGATGCCATTGTCGAAGATGGCGGGACTGTAGAACCTGAGGAAGAGGTACAGGCCCAGTCGGACCCTGCGCCGAGCCCGGAGGCGATCGCTGAGCCAGAGCCAACTCCAGAAGTTGTGTCTGAAACTGTTACGGACATCGCTCCAAGCTTGACCCCAAAACCGATCGCGGCACCCATTCCTGAGCCTGAGCCTGAGCCTGAGCCTGAGCCTGAGCCTGAGCCTGAGCCTGAGCCACCCAAAC